>CAJUPF010000002.1 GCA_910588565.1 uncultured Lachnospiraceae bacterium | reverse complement strand
GTAACATTTTTTATATCAAAAATTTGACAATATTCCGATATTGTTAAATGGTGGGAAATATGTTATATTTTATAAATAATATTAAAGAAAGAGAGGAAATGAGTTATGAAGAAAATGTATCATCTGAAGATGTGCATAGTTTTCGCCGTGCTGTTTGTGATGGGCGCTGTCTTTTGTGGCTCTGATACGGTAAAAGCGGATACAGAAGGCCTGTGGGAGTACTGGAAAGGGTCTGACAATAAGGTGACTATCACTGGGTACAGCGGTGCAGAGCGTGATGTGCAAATCCCTGATTCAATTCAGGGCGCGAAAGTTGTCACAATTAACGGCAGTTGTTTTGCAGACAATACGCGTATGCAGTCGGTGTTTATCCCAGATACGGTTACGGTAGTCGGAGGCTATGCTTTTCAGAATTGTACTAGTTTGGTACAGGTAACCGGTATGGCAAATGTAACGACAATTGGAAGCTATGCGTTTGAGGGCGACAAGGAACTGAACGAGGTTACGTTGGGAAGTGTGCTAATAGAAATTGGCGACGGTGCATTTTCCGGATGCAGCAGTTTAACGGAATGCGTATTACCAGATTCGTTGAAAAAGTTGGGATATCAATGTTTTTATCGCAGCGGCCTTACACAGGTTAAGATTCCTGCAACCGTTTGGAGCAGTGGATCTGTTTTTGGGGATTGCACCGCTTTGGAACGTGTGGAGATTGGCAAAGATTCAAATATTTCCGGCAGTATGTTTTCCGGGTGTACACTGTTGACGGCAGTTGAAATTGAGGCAGAGGGAATTAGCAGTATAGAAAGCTATGCATTTCAGGATTGTAAAAGTCTTTCCAATATCATCATACCAAAATCCGTAAGATCTATCGGAAGCTATGCTTTTAATGGATGTGCGGCTCTGAAAAAGGTCGATTTATTTTATGGCCTGCTTGAGATTGGATCGAGCGCTTTTTCAGGCGATTCTGCTTTGAGTGAGATTCAGATTCCAAACAGTGTGATAACGATTGGCGCACAGGCTTTTGCGCGTTGTTCATCGCTTGAAAGTATTGTAGTTCCGCATAGTGTGACATCCATGAGATCTGCATTTTATGACAATTATGGGACAACCATTCAGTATTATCCGGGTTCAGCAGCGGAAAGTTATGTAAAAGAGAATAACTTTACAGGAAAAGAACTGCCAGAGGTACCAAGTGAAGACCTGAAATTTGACAAGGATACGGAAGAAGTAGAGGTTGGAGCGGTATTGCAGCTTTCATATAATATCACGCCGCCTGTTGGAGAGACAACAGATGCGATTATCTGGGAGAGTATGGATTCAAACATTGCATCCGTAAATGGCATTGGGGAAGTAACTGGAGAACGAGCAGGGAGCCAGGTGCAGATCATTGCCACTACCACAAGCGGCATAGAGGATGTAATCAATGTATTTGTAGTGGACAGGCCGGAATCTGTAAGTGTCTGGCTTTCCGAATCCAGAATCCGGGAGGGGGCTTCTGCAACGCTGACTGCCGAGGTGCGTAATACCAGCTGGGGCGTGCTGGAAGGCTGCGAAGTGGACTTTTCCATTTCCGATCCGACAGTGGCAAGTATATCTGCGGAAGGCGTGGTTACAGGCTTAAAAGCAGGAACTGCCACCATTACGGCGAAGGTGCGGGACAGGGAGATAACGGATACCTGCGATATCACTGTAGTGTCTGGACAGATTGTTTCGGTTACTATGTCAAAGTCCAGGATGTCGCTTCAGGCAGGCCGGACAGCTTCCAGAACTGCGACTGTACGTGACGCGATTGGCATTCGTACAGATGTTAAACCAACGTATTCGAGCAGTAATACCAATGTTGCTACAGTTGACACAAATGGCTTGGTAACGGCAAAACATGCGGGAAATGCTACGATTACCGCGCGTGTGGGAAATCTGACGGCTTCTTATCCGGTCGTTGTAAGCGGCAGCAACCCAGGCGGTTCAACCGGAGAAAATGACAATGATAACAATGCAAACCAGCCTACAGCAGTTACTTTTGCCAATACGTCTAAAGCAACGATTCTTATCGGCAAAACGACAACACGGAAAGCGACGGTAAGCGGTTCTTCCATAGCGCCAACGTATACCAGTTCTAATAAAAAGATTGCCAAAGTCAGCTCATCCGGAAAAGTAACCGGTGTAAAAGCGGGTACTGTTACGATTACGGCAAAAGCGGGCAATTATTCCGCTTCCTACAAAGTGACGGTTGTTATGGCAAAATTGTCAAAGAGCGGCAAGATCCTTACAATTACGACGCTTCCCAAGGCGAAAGTTACGGTAAAGGCGAGCAAGAGCATTCTGGGCAAATCTTCCAAGAAAGCGACAGCAAACAGCAAAGGCGTTGTTAAAGTGAAATTTAAGAAAAAAATCAAAGGAACGGTAAAAGTTACAATAGAGAAAAAAGGCTATAAGAAAAAGACAATTTCCAAGAAATTTTAATCCGTTTGAAAACGAAAAGGCCTGCGGCATTGCAGATTACTGAACTGCCGCAGAGCCTTTTTATATTGCGGAAAGTGAAAAACCTTCTAAACCTTCTGTCTGGCGGCAAAACGAAACCAGTTATCGATACGGTATCTGATTTGCCCAGGGTCTTATTTTTTATAAAAGCGACTGAATCCTAAGATCCGCTGTCCGGGATAAATCAATACAGCTGCCGTCATCCGTCTGGACAATGGGTTTTGAGAGGAACTGCTTATTCAGCATAATAATATTGGCCTCCCGACCATCTGTAAGAATCACGCGGTTGTTCTGATGGGTATACGCGATACTTTCCAAAAAGGTAAGGATAAACTTCGGATTATATTTTTGCAGCCCGTCATTTTCAAAATCTTCGATTACCTGGAACGGGCACAGCGGCGCACGGTAGGAACGTGCGGCAGTCATGGCGTCATATACGTCTGCAATGGCGATAATCTGTGCGAAATCGTCTGTTTCCGTTCCTTTTAATCCCTGTGGATAACCACTGCCGTCGCAGCGTTCATGATGCATTAATGCGGCATTCTTAATATGTGGATTTAACTGGTGGAAAGAAAGGAATATCAGATAGCCAAATGCCGGGTGCTTCCTGGCGAGTGAAGATTCTTCGCTGGAATATCTGCCCGGTTTATTTAAAATCTCATCCGGAATCCTGGTCTTGCCAATATCGTGTAGCAAAGCCGCTGCAGCAAGGATTTTCAGATCCTTTTCGGACATCTTCAGCCATCTGCCCAGCATACTTGCAATCAGCGCCACATTCATAGAATGGGCATAAATACTGTCATCGTTGCTGCGCATATTGTGCAGAATATCAAACATTTCAAAAGAAGTGGATACTCTGGTCAGCAGAGGTGCGACAATCTGGTATAAAGCATCCGTATCGGGCGTCTCGTACTGGATCAGAATGGATGAAAATGCATCCTGCAATGCCGTGATCGCTTTGGCATAATCAGCCTGGAACCACTGGAATTCGGAAGAATCCTGAATACGCTGGAAATAGGTGGGTTCAAAATTGCCGTCTTCCGAAACAGCGGCAGCCGTCTGGATGTCCTGAATCTGGATCTCAGTAATATCGTAAAAACGAATTCGGGCGATCAGGGAATCCGTCAGTCTGACATGTTCATCTACAACTAACTGTCCGTATGATGTAATCACTGGTACAGCAGTCACCATATCTGCTTTTAGTTCTGCGGTTTTAATCGTTTGCATATGGAACGCTCCCTTTTTTTGTGATTTTAAATCGTCTGGTATTTATAACGGCTCAGCCTTCGACGGCTCATTGGCTGAGCAGTCAGATTGGGTGAATCACTGAGCGGATATTTATCCAAATTATAAAACAAATCAGGGGATCTCGCAATGGATATTTATGTTTTTTTTGAAAATTACTTGACAGACAGGAGAAAAGAGCGTACGCTAATAGCAATTCAATCATATAGCTTTCTCTTATTCAGAGTGATGGAGATACATAGGATCTGTGAAGTCACGGCAACCCCTGAAACGGAAGGTGCCAGCCTGAGCGAAGAATTCGAACAATAAGAGGATTTGATTTTCGGTTGCAAAGAATCTTTCCGCTTATTTTATAAGCGGATTTTTTTAATGCCGCTAAGGAGGCCTGCAGAGCAGCCCCTTTTATATACGCTGGGACATAGAAAGCAGTGTTTGGATTAAAAATCGAAGGATAAGTTTGAAAGGAGAAATGAAGATGGAAAAACGATTATTTACATCTGAATCTGTAACGGAAGGACATCCGGACAAAATCTGTGACGCGGTTTCTGATGCCATATTAGATGCCTGCATGGAACAGGACCCCATGAGCCGTGTGGCATGTGAGACAGCAGCCTGCACCGGGTTTGTTCTGGTAACGGGAGAAATTACGACCAAGGCCAATCTGGATATCCCGGCAATTGTGCGGAACACGGTCAATGAAATTGGTTATGACGGTTCTGACAAAGGATTTGACGGCAGCACCTGTGCGGTAATGGTTGCTTTGGACAAACAATCGCCGGATATTGCAATGGGCGTGGATAAGGCTCTTGAAGCAAAAGAGAACAAAATGACAGATGATGAAATAGAAGCCATCGGCGCCGGAGATCAGGGTATGATGTTTGGGTATGCGGTAAATGAAACGGAAGAATATATGCCGTACCCCATTGCACTAGCCCACAGGCTTTCGCTGCAGCTGACAAAGGTGCGTAAAGACGGTACGCTGGATTATCTGCGTCCGGACGGCAAATCCCAGGTATCTGTAGAATACGATGAAAATGGGAAACCCTGCCGGTTAGAAGCGGTTGTAATCTCCACGCAGCACGATGAAAAGGTATCCCAGGAGCAGATTCATACGGATATCAGGAAGTATGTCTTAGATCCGGTACTTCCGGCGGAACTGACAGACGATCAGACAAAGATCTTTATCAATCCCACCGGGCGGTTTGTGATCGGCGGCCCCCAGGGAGATGCCGGGCTGACCGGACGTAAGATTATCGTAGATACTTACGGCGGCTATGCCCGTCATGGCGGCGGAGCATTTTCCGGAAAAGACTGTACCAAAGTTGACCGTTCCGCAGCCTATGCAGCCCGTTACGCAGCGAAAAATATCGTTGCCGCAGGTCTTGCAGACAAATGTGAAATTCAGCTGGCATACGCCATCGGCGTTGCGCAGCCGACCTCTGTTATGGTAGATACATTTGGCACAGGAAAAGTTTCGGATGAAAAACTGGTAGAAATCATCCGCAAACATTTTGACCTGCGTCCGGCCGGCATTATTAAAATGTTAGATCTCAGAAGGCCGATTTACAGAGGAACTGCAGCATATGGCCACTTTGGCCGCAGCGATATCGCGCTTCCATGGGAGGCGCTTGACAAAGCAGAGGAACTGAAAGCATATCTGCAGTAATATGCTTTGTTGCATTTCACACCAGATCATGCGAAATATCTGCAAAAACTGGCGTGGGTGTGAAATGTAACTATGGTTTATGAAAAGTTTATAATATATTCGTGAATTTTTATCAAATTTCTGCAATTTCATGGTATAATGAGCCACAGGGACTTCATCGGCTAAGTCCCTGCGGCTTTTTTATCATCATGATTTCATTTAAAATCGGGAAGGATATTCCTATGAAGTTAAAGACGAGGCTGACGATTTCGTTCTGCATTATTATATTTGTACCGATTCTTCTGGCATTTTTTGTGGTTTTTGGCTTCCAGAAATTCCAGATGAAAGCGATTGAGCGGACCTATGGAATAGAGGCGGAGGATTATAATTACCTGATGAATTCCGTACAACTGCTGAACCGCTATACCAAGAACAATTATGAACACCTTCTGGATGAAGTCTCTAAAGATCCGGACCGTTTTCTGGACAAATCCTATCTGGACGGGATAAACGGCGAACTGTCCGGCAAATATTCCTATCTTATCGTCCGCAGAGAAGACGCCATTATATATACAGGCGCGAAAAATACAGATATTGGAGAAGAAGATTTGCCCGGATATGGGGAAAATACACCGGACGCCGTATCCGGCACCTATATGGACGGAGATAAGCAGGTGCTGATTAAGCAGATCGATTTCAACTTTTCGGATGGAGATAAAGGGAGCGTATTTATCGTTACAGCCTCTCGCGGGCTGCTTCCTGAAGTGCAGAGCCTGCTGCTCGACGGCTGTGTTTCTATCCTGCTGATTTTGATTCTGACAGCGGGGATGCTGATTATCTGGATATACCGGGGAATTATCCGGCCGATTAAGAGATTAGAAGCGGCAACCGTTAATATTCAGCAGGGCAATCTGGACTTTGTAATAGAAACAGATGGAAACGATGAAATCAGCGAGCTGTGCGCGAGTTTTGAGGAAATGCGAAAAAGGCTGAAAGAATCTTCGGAACAGCAGATGGCAGGAGAACGGGAGAACCGGGAACTGATCAGCAATATTGCCCATGATTTGAAAACACCCATTACAGCAGTAAAAGGCTATTCGGAAGGCCTGTTAGACGGCGTGGCGGACACCCCGGAGAAGCGGGAAAAGTACCTGCGGACGATCAACAGCAAGGCAAATGAGATGGATGCGCTGCTCAATGAGCTGACACTGTACGCCAAAATTGACACGAACCGGATACCATATAATTTTAATAAACTAAATGTAGCTGCCTATTTTAACGACTGTATTGAAGAGATTGGGATGGATCTTGAGACAAAGCACATTGGACTTTCCTATTTCAACTATGTGGACAATGAGGTGATGATTATTGCAGATCCGGAGCAGCTTAAGCGGGTTGTGAACAATATTATTGGCAATTCCGTGAAATATCTGGATAAACAGCAGGGTCTGATTAATATCCGGATCAAAGATGTGGGCGATTTTATCCAGGTGGAGATAGAAGACAACGGACGGGGAATTGCCGCAAAGGATCTGCCGTATGTATTTGAGCGGTTTTACCGGGCGGATGCATCCCGGAATTCCGCCACAGGGGGCAGCGGGATTGGCCTGTCCATTGTGAAAAAGATTATGGAAGACCATGGAGGCAAAATCTGGGCCACCAGTAAAGAAGGCGTAGGAACGGTTATGTATTTTGTAATACGGAAATATCAGGAGGTTATTCAGGAATGAGCAGGGTATTGATTATCGAAGATGAAGTGGCGATAGCAGAGCTGGAAAAAGATTATCTGGAATTAAGCGGATTTGACGTTGAGATTGAAAGCTCCGGTGACGTCGGCCTGGAGCGGGCGCTGCAGGAAGAGTTTGATATGTATATTCTGGACTTAATGCTGCCGGGTGTCGATGGATTTGAAATCTGCAAAAAGATCCGGGAAGTCCGGAATACGCCGATTCTGATGGTATCCGCCAAGAAAGACGATATTGATAAAATCCGGGGCTTAGGGCTTGGGGCGGACGATTATATTACCAAGCCTTTTTCTCCCAGTGAGCTTGTCGCAAGGGTAAAAGCGCATCTGGCCCGTTATGAGCGTCTGATTGGCAGCAGCCAGCAGGAAAATGATATGATTGAGATCCGCGGGATTAAAATTGACAAAACAGCCCGCCGGGTCTGGATTAATGAAGAAGAAAAGCAGTTTACGACCAAGGAATTTGATCTGCTTGCCTTTTTGGCAGAGAATCCGAACCATGTATTTACCAAGGAAGAGCTCTTCCGGGAGATATGGGATATGGAATCCATTGGCGATATCGCTACGGTAACGGTGCACATTAAGAAGATTCGGGAAAAAATCGAGATTAATACAGCAAAACCGCAGTATATTGAGACGATTTGGGGCGTCGGTTACCGCTTTAAAGTGTAGAGGATGAGCTTAGGCGGAAATGGACAGGATGTTAAGAATGGGTGATATACCGAAAATGAACGATAACATAAAGCAAATTATATACGAAGACGACACGGTCATAGTACTCCATAAACCGGCTGGAATTCCGGTACAGACCAGCCGTATCGGGCAGAAGGATATTGTGAGCATCCTGAAAAATTACCGCAGCCAGAAAGGAGAGGACGCCTACATTGGCCTTGTCCACCGTCTGGATCAGCCGGTGGAGGGACTGTTCGCAGCAGCCAAAACCCCAAAAGCCGCCGCAGAGCTGAGCGGCCAGTGGAATTCCCATACGGCGGAAAAATACTACCGGGCGATGGTATGCAGCCATCAGGAAGCGCCGCTTATGGCAGGCAGCAAAAGGACGCTGACGGATTATCTGCTCAGGGACGGCAGGACAAATTACTCCAAAGTGGTTAAAAATGGAACGGAAGGAGCCAAAAAAGCAGTGCTGCAATATGAAGTCCTGCAGACAGACGGAACGCTGGCGGAACTTCTGATTGGCCTTGAAACCGGAAGGCATCATCAGATTCGGGTGCAGCTGGCAAATGCGTCTCTTCCCCTGCTTGGCGATCGGAAATATGGACAGGATAGTTCCACAGATTTCAGCCTTGCGCTCTGTTCCGTAAAAATCAGTTTTATACATCCAAAGAGCAGGCAAAAAATGGAGTTTGAGACAATCCCGCAAAATCCATCTTTCCAATTATTACACCGGGTTGATATCGCATAGAATCCAATCAAACGACAGATAATTTTCCCAAGAAAAAATAGTTCCCCGGTGAGTTTGGGAGACTATAAAAAGGGTGAATTGGGAAATGAGAAATAAGATGATAAAACTGATCCTTGTCACATTGGCAGTCTATCTGGGAATGAAGTTTCTGGTTCCGATGGCGCTGCCGTTTTTTATTGCACTGGTACTGGCAAGATTTCTGTATCCTCTGGCGAACTGGCTGGAGAAAAAACAAAATATCAGGAAAACAACATCCAGATTTCTGACATATGGGGTCTTTCTTGTGGGGATTGGCTGTATAGCGGCGGGACTGATTTATCTGTGTTATCGTATGGGCAGCAGCTGTCTGGAAAATCTGCAGGAATTGATGGAAACGGCGGACAGAATATTTTGTACATGCTGTGACCAGTTAGAGCAGATAACCGGATTTGGCACGGAGGAGATACAGCGGACGGTCAGCCAGGGGGCGGGGAATCTGACGGAAGGCGCGGTGAAGTATTCAAAAGACGCCGGCTGGTATATGGCAGGGCTGTTAGCGAAAGTATTTGTGACGTTTATTGCCGTTTTCCTGGTATTAAATGAGTATGAGAATATTATAAACGGGATGCAGAAAACCCAGATTGGAAAACGTGTTATGGATATGCTGCGGGGGATGAAGACGGCATCTGGGGCTTATATCCGGGCGCAGCTAAAGATTATGGGAATTGTGACGGCAGTCTGTATCGGCGGGTTGTTTCTGCTGGGGGTTGACCATGCGTTCTGGATTGGGCTTGGGGTTGGATTTTGTGATGCGCTGCCATTTATCGGCACCGGAACAATCTTTGTGCCATGGGCTTTGATTGAGATTCTGCTTGGTGAGTATCTGCGTGCGGCAGGATTTATCGCGATCTATTTTGCATGCAGCTTTCTCAGGCAGATGTTAGAGCCGAAACTGGTCGGAAAAGGCCTTGGCGTGCCGCCGCTTGCGGTCCTGATGAGTATTTATATCGGGGTTCAGCTGTATGGCGGGGCAGGCGTGATATTTGGCCCGGTGTCAGCGCTGATTATCTGGGAGGTGTATCAGTTTTTGTAAGGCGTGAGTCATTCCCCTGCCCATAAAACATAACCCAGGTATAGTATTTCATATACAAACTCTGTATTTTTGGTAGCATTATTTTATGGCTTGTGATATAATGGGTTTGCCTAAGGAACTGTAAAGACTTATTTCTTAACAGTTCCTTAGATAGGATTGTGAAACAGGCGTATGAAAATGAAAACCAGTAGGAGGTGAAAGTTATGGGAATGGAAATACCAGACAATCTTACAAGGAGAGATAAGGACATTCTGCATATTCTGTGGAACAGTGATGAATCTATGACGGCTGCGCAGATTGTCAGCGGGGGTAAGGGGCTTACCATGAATACCGTACAGGCGGTATTGCGGAAGCTTTTAAAAAGCAACTTGATTGAGGTGGATAAGATCGTCTATAGCGGCACGGTATTAAGCCGCAGCTACCGCCCGGTGATGTCTGAAGCGGATTTTGAAATCTCCGGATTTTGCGGACGGTATGGTACTATGAAGAAGCGCGTACCTGTAAGTTCCGTCATGGAGGCGCTCCTAGGGACGGTAGACAATTCCGCGGATATAGAACATGAGATTGATAAGATGGAAGAAATGCTGGAACAGTATAAGAGGGAACATATAAAGTAGGTAAGGGAGAAAAAGAAGGGCGCCGGGTTTCTGTATGGAAACTGCCGCCTTTTTTGTCTGATTTTGCCACAGTATACAGGTATATTCCGCCAAAGTTACTGGCATTGCAAATAAACGGCATTCTGCAAACAGTATGTTAGGTAACAGCTGCAGGCTGAACTGTTACTATTTTAGATGTAAATTTTGCATTTGCAGTAGCTATATCCTGTGATTTATGTTATAATAACCTTGCTGGAAAATATATCTGCAAAATAGATATATCAAAATATTGATTGCGCAGGGAGGTGATGATTATGGGACTGGAATTTCCAGGCAGGCTTACATAAAGCGGCAGGGAAACTATGTGGTAAATAGGAGGAGAAGGTATGGTTCAATTTACATTTGAATCGTTCTATATGGCGGTTCTTTTTTCCAATCTGATGATACTGTTTCTGTATCTGCTGTTCAGAAGGCAGGGCATGGTTTCAAAGTTTGGGATTTCAGCGATTGGCATGGTGGTTGCCCTGATTATGCTGCGTATGATGTTTCCGTATGAGCTTTTGTTTTTGTCACACAATATTAATTTTACAGGTACGCCGGCTTTGATTGTGGGCGCAATCCCGGTGGGGCATTTTTTTGGAGATAGGCTTTCTGTCTGGTCTTTTATCGTGATAGCATGGATGGCTGGGGCTGTCGTTGAATTTGTCAGGTTTGTAAGAGAAGAACGGAGCTTTGCGGCGATGGTAATGGCAGACAGCAGGGAGGTTCCGCCTTTTTCAGACGCGAGACAGGCATTTGAGCAGATTCGGGACGAGTTTCCAAGGCTGCGGCGGATCAGGGTATGCCTGTTTCCTGATTGTGACAGCCCGTTTGTCTATGGATTTTTAAAGCCATGCATATTTTTGCCGGAGGGAATGGAACTGGACGAAATGGAACTGTATTATGTACTGCGCCATGAGGCGTCGCATTATCTTCATTATGATCTGTACATAAAGCTATTTGTCAGGGGACTCCGCATCCTGTACTGGTGGAATCCGCTCTGCCATTTCCTGTGGCGGAAAGTGGATACGCTGCTGGAAATGCGTGTGGATCGGTCGATAGCAAAAGAACCGGAACAGAAGGCCGAATACTTAAGCTGCCTGCTTTCAGTTACTAAGTCTGTGACCGGAAAAAACCGCTTTGCCGGATCAGTGCGTGCGGTTCCATTCTGCGGGGAATCTTCCTCGGAATTAAAGCAGAGGTTTCAGGTGCTGCTGAAAGAAGAAAAAAAGCTTTCGTATAAGGTTGGGAGAGCGGTATTTTTATCTGGGGTTGTGGCATTGTTTGTGCTGTCTTATGTGTATATCTTTGAGCCATATTATGAGCATCCGGAAGATATGATTGGTGTGACCAGTCCAGGAGCAGACAATGCGTATTTTATTAAGCGGGAAGATGGGAGGTATGATTTTTATCTGGAAGGTGAATTTGTATCGACAGAGGATTCTCTGGAATACTTTAATGAAGGGATTCCAGTTTATAAGGAGGGAATGGGAATTGAAACTGAATAAGAAACGATTGTTTAGAAAATGTATGCTGTTGTTTTTGCTTTTATTTATGTTAAGAACAATGGGTTATGATACAGAACCTGTTGCTGCAGCTTCAGTTCAGGAAATCCAGCCGATGGCAGATAAATTATACTGGCGGTATACAATAATTGATGGCAAACAGTATAAACGTTTGTATAATTCTACAAAACATAAGTGGGTAGGCGATTGGATTCCTGTTTAAAATGCACATTAATAGTATTGACATAATGCGTTGTTCATAATATACTAATATTGTAGAAAAATTAAAATATTAAAATTTTACAAGGGGGAAAATTATGACAAAACGCAGAAGATTTTTAGCAGGAACATTGGCGGCAGTGATGATGGTTTCTATTATCGGAAAATATGAGGTTTCGGTATACGCGCAGGAACCATTGGATGAAACACAGGGGGAAAAACAGTACGTTATTCTGGCAGAGGACGAAACGGTTTATGAACAGGTGGCGGATGAAGTCAGTGACAGTATTGTGGAAGAAGAGTATATCCTGATCATGATACCATAGGCTGGCATTATACCGATAGTAATGGCGTTAAAAGAAAACACAGATGGTGGCATGGATGTTTTGACTATACTGAAAATGGGACAAAGACAGATATTAATTATGCTGCAGTTTGTGAATTGATTACATCAGTTGCTCTGGAAGGCGGAAGTTTATCAGGTTTTACAGATTATTCCAGTATATGGGGAATCAATCAAACTGTATTTAATAAGGTAAAGGCAGATATTAAGAAATTTAATAGTAAAAAGGCGTCTATTTTTAGCAAATTAGGCGTTGCAGATACAAAAGCAAACCGTAAGTATTTTCTGTATGGCTGTGCTATGCATTCGATGACCGATGCATTCGATGACCGATGCATTTGCTCATTCGACAACGACAAAAGACGGGTACTTGATCGATCATTCTAATCCGGATGCACATCAGTATGCTGATAATACTGATTATTATGCCAGTCGATATAAACTGGCAGGAAAAGCTGTGGCTTACAGTATGCAGTCATTGAAGGATGATATAATGCTTGACGGAGAAGAATTTCTGAAAACATTTAAGAATCATTATACAGAAAAGACAACTTTTAAGATGGTCAGGCTGAAAAAATATCTGAATGCAAACGGATATTCCGGCGCAGTTCTTTCAGAGGCAAATATTGATAACTATAAAAAAAGAAGTTAAAATTTTCAAGGAGGTCATAATTCTATGAAAAAAATAAGAAAAAGATTGCCCGCAGTACTTCTCATACTGCTTGCAGTACTCTTTGTTCCTGGCATTGCAAATGCAAAGACAAAGGAATATCAGGGCAATTTATGGAACTTTAAAAAGACGGTTCAGAAAACATCCGGAGCATTTACTTATTACGCATATCCGTCGAAGAACCAGAAGGAAGCATGGATTTATAAAATCGATTTAAAAAGCGGTAAAAACTGCAGCAAACTTTCCATCCCTTCCAAACTGGACAATAAAAAAGTCACCCGTCTTGGCAGCAGGGAGACAAGAGAAGGGGGAGAAGATCCGTTTTATGATATCTTTGGTTTTTCAGCGAGACCCTGGAATGTTGACGATTATGTCGGAGGAGTAAAATATAAGATAGACCGCATAAAAAAACTGGAGATACCAAATACGGTAAAAATTATCCAGCCGGCGTGTTTTAGTAATATGCATTCCATCAAGGCGGTGAAAATCCCCAAATCTGTCAAAACATTGGGGAAATATACATTTTTCCGATGTAATAATTTAAAAAAAGTTGAGCTTTCGGCAGGACTGAACAGCCTGGATGAGTTTGCATTCTATAATTGTACAAAGCTTACGGACATCAGGGTTTCATCAAAAAACAAAACATATCAGAGCAAAGGCAAGTATTTGATTACGAAAAAGAAAAAAGAGCTGATTTTGGCGCCGGCGTCTAAAAAGACACTTAAGATTCCAGATGGCATCAAAAGCATTAAACCATTTGCGTTTGGCAACTGTACTTCCGCAACGGTACATGTCCCTGCTTCCGTGAAAAAAATTGAAGGTGACGCTTTTTCAACTCCGTATAGCAGCCAAAGCGTCTGCATCAAAAATGTAACGCTGGATGATAAAAACAGCGTATATGCGAAGGAGGGCCAGTGCATTTATAATAAGACAGATAAAAGCCTTACTGTAGCGATTCCGGATGAAACAGGCAATCTTTATATTTCGGATCAGGTGGAGAAACTGACAAGCGATCGAGGTATAGTGGGATGGAATGTCAGAGGGGAAATTCTGTTAAAGGTTGTATATCCGAAAAATTTGAAGACAGTTGCTGACTATGGGTTTATCAAAGCAGAACGCATATATTTTACCGGAGAAAAACCGCCGGAACTGGTAAGGGGGGAAGGCGCGAAAGAGGATGTCGCCCCACCTGCTTTTACACATGTCTATGTGCCGGAAGGATCTGCGGAAATTTACAGACAGTGGTATAAAGACCATGGCAGATATGATGATATATACGGCTTTGATACCTTTAAAACAGAAGATGCAATATAGTTTAGATTCCAGACAGCGGGCTTTCCTTTCATGGGAGCCCTGCTGCCTGTTTTTGCAGATTGGACAATAAAAAAGTCGCCCGACTGCTTTATTATGCGCCCTGTGGAATCATTGGCCGGCCTGAAATGAATGGACAGGACAGACGTATGAATAAGGAAGCGAGGAGAATTATTTTATGGATGCTATTAAGAAATATGCAAAATACTATATGATCTACACCGTTTTGTTTTTGCTTGCTGTTCCGGCTGTTTTTTCTGCCTATATTGCAGGCGGGAAAGGACTTATTTACAGTTCTGACGGATTGCGCCAGCATTATGTCGCCCTGGTTTACCTGGGGCAGTGGGGACGTGAAATCCTGAAAAATATCTTATTCCGGCACACCTTTGAAATCCCTTTGTGGAACTTTAATATCGGCTACGGCGCTGATATTATTACGACATTTCATTACTATGTCCTTGGCGATCCGCTCAATCTGCTGAGCATTTTTGTGGCTCCCAAATATACGGAATATCTGTACGGCTTTCTGATCCTGCTGCGCATATATCTGTCAGGCATCAGCTTTAGCTGTTATTGCTTTTGCATGAAAAAAAGCAAAAAATCCGCCCTGATCGGCGCTTTTTGCTATATCTTCTGCGGGTATATGCTCCATGCCGGTACGCGCCACCCATTTTTTGCTAACCCCATGATTTATCTCCCGCTGCTGTTTGTGGGGGCGGAGCGCATCTTCCGGCGTAAGAAGCCCGGCTTGTTTATTTTTATGGTATGCTTGTCTGCTGTCAGCAATTTCTATTTTTTCTATATGCTGGCGCTTGGCGTATGTTTTTATGTGGCCGTCCGTTTCTTTACATTTCCCCATACGCATATCTTCAAAGAAATGGCGTTTGTGATCCTGCGTTTTGCCGGTTATGCCATTGTGGGCGTATGTATGTCGGCCCCGATCCTGCTGCCGGTCCTTATCCAGTTTTCCGGTTCCGGCAGAACCGCTGAAAAGCCGCTTTATGCAATGCTTTACGATCCTTCCTATTACCAGTATTTCCTGCGGACGTTTATCTCTGCAAAAGGGCTCTCGGTAGGTTACGCATGGACATTATTGGGCTTCGCTTTCCCGGCGCTTTTTGGGATTCTCTTTTTGTTTGCACGAAAAAAGCATGCCGCATTGAAAATCTCGTTTCTCCTCACAACCGGGATGCTCATGTTCCCTTTTTTTGGAAGCGCGATGAACGGATTTTCTTATGTGGCTAACCGCTGGTGCTTTATGTACGCGTTCCTTGTCATTTTTATTTTTGTTACCGCATGGGACGACGCGATGCGGCTTTGCAAAAAATACAGCCCCCGCGTCCTTTCCTGCTGCCTGCTGGCTGCGGCGCTTCTTCATATTTGCCTGAACGGATATGGCCTGTTTGGCCCGGACGGCAAAAACCTGGCGTCTAAATTTTCAGAATCCGGCACGGCGCTTGGCAAAATCATGGCGACTGCGCCAGAGGCCGTCAAACGGGCCGCCCCACAGGAAGAGGATTTTTGCAGGCTGGAAATGGATAGCTTTGACATGTTGAATACGGCTGTCCCGATTGGTGTAAATGGAATTCAGTTTTACTGGAGCCTGGAAACTCCCAACATTGCGCAGTACTTAAAGGAGATGGCGCTTAAAAACTTTATTTCTTTCCATTACAGGGATCTCGACCACAGGACGTTTTTGGATGCGCTTGCCGGCGTGAAATATTTTGCAAGAAAGGACTCAAACTATATGCCCTACGGCTACCGCCTCATAGACGCCGTTTCTTTAGGCCCCGGCAAGGTATTTGAAATTTATGAGAACCAATATGCGCTTCCCCTTGCTTACAGCTATGAATCGCAAATCCCCTATGAAACCTACGAGCAATTACCCCCGCAAAAACGCCAGCAGGCGCTGCTGCAGGGCATTGTGCTCGACAAGGCGGAGAAGAACCCTCCGTCCGACATACCTGAAACAGAGCTGGCTTATACGGATCAGTCCGTAAATTATACGCTCTCCAGCGGAAAAGACATTTCCATAAAACAAGGCAGCTGCTTTGAGGTAAAGGAGAAGGGCGCAGAACTCACCTTGTCGTTCCAGGGGCTAAGCAATTCTGAAACATATCTTTTCCTTACAGGTACGCAGATTTCTGCAGACAATGCAAAGGATGAATTTTATATAGACGTGTCATCTGACGAATCCAATAACCGTATGCGCTATATGACGCCTTATCATAAATGCTACATCGGACAGAAAGACTATCTTGTCAATCTCGGATATCATAAAAATGCCCAGACGCAGATTACCATACGTTTTCTGCGGAAAGGCACTTACCAGTTTAAGGATATCCAGGTTCTCTGCCAGCCTATGGACGAGTATCCAGGGCAGGTGGGTGCATTGAAAAAGGATGCGCTGCAGGAGATATCGATCGGGACGGATACCGTGGCCGGCAGGGTAAGCATGGAGAAAGATAAGATCCTGTGTTTTTCCATCCCCTACAGCACTGGCTGGCGTGCGGTTGTCGATGGGAAAGAGCAGCCGCTTCTCAAGGCCAACACGATGTACATGGCTTTGCCACTGGCAAAAGGCACGCACGAAATCCTGCTCCGCTACCGGACGCCCGGCCTGTATGCCGGGATATGCCTGGGCTGCATCGGACTTGCAGCCTTTATCAGCCTGACAGTTAAGAAGAAGCCAAAAAGAATTAGGCGCCAGACGATGAGAAACACCGCATAAACTGGCGTGAGTGTGAAATGTAACATAAACAGCTCACAGAACGAAAGACAGTGTAAAAAGCCCCCTTGACAAATCTCCCTCCACCCTCTAAAATAAACCACACAGAAAAATACCCAGAAGCAAGGAAGAGGATTAGTAAAACAGCAGCATTCCCAGAGAGGAGATCACATGCTGAAAGATCTCTGTTTGACCCTGTTTGAACCGGCCTTGGAGCTTCCATATGAAAGTATGGCGTATGTCCGGCGTTAACGGAGAATTGAGCGCATGTATGAGGAGGCATCATACATGAATCAGGGTGGTACCGCCGAATAGTTCGGTCCCTATTTTTCTAAATTGGGATGGAAATGTTACGGCGTTTTTTAATTGCCAGTCGCCGCAATTTGGCAGTTTTTGGAGCAGAATAAAATCAGAAAGGAAGCAGACATATGGCAAAAGAAAAGAAACTAGTAGAAGCGATTACCTCTATGGAGGAAGATTTCGCCCAATGGTACACCGACGTGGTAAAGAAAGCGGAGTTGATCGGCTATTCATCCGTAAAAGGATGTATGATTATCAAACCCGCCGGATACGCGCTTTGGGAGAATATTCAGAACGAGTTAGACAGAAGGTTTAAGGAAACCGGCGTGGAAAACGTATATATGCCGATGTTTATCCCGGAAAGCCTGTTGAACAAAGAAAAAGATCACGTAGAAGGGTTTGCGCCGGAGGTGGCATGGGTGACGCACGGAGGTTTAAATCCGCTGCAGGAGCGGCTTTGCGTCCGTCCGACTTCCGAAACGCTGTTCTGTGATTTTTATAAAACAGACGTCCAGTCCTACCGGGATTTGCCAAAAGTGTATAACCAGTGGTGTTCCGTAGTCAGATGGGAAAAAGAGACAAGGCCTTTCTTACGTTCCAGAGAATTTCTGTGGCAGGAAGGCCATACGGCGCACGCGACAGCGGAGGAAGCAGAAGAGCGGACGGTTCAGATGTTAAACGTCTATGCGGATTTCTGCGAGGAAGAGCTTGCGATTCCTGTTGTACGGGGACGGAAAACCGAGAAGGAGAAATTTGCCGGGGCGAACGCAACGTATACGATTGAAGCACTGATGCATGACGGCAAGGCGCTGCAGTCCGGCACCAGCCACAATTTTGGCGATGGTTTTGCAAAAGCATTTGAGATTCAGTATACGGATAAAGAAAATAAACTGCAGTATGTACATCAGACTTCCTGGGGTGTTTCCACCAGAATTATCGGCGCAATTATTATGGTGCATGGCGATAATTCCGGCCTGGTGCTTCCGCCAAGGATTGCACCCACACAGGTTATGGTGATTCCAATCCAGCAGCATAAAGAGGGTATTCTGGAAAAAGCGGCTGAGCTTAAGGAGCGTCTGCGTGCAGCCGGAATCCGTGTCAAAACAGATGATTCCCAAAAAAGTCCCGGCTGGAAATTTGCCGAGCAGGAGATGCGCGGAGTGCCGGTCCGTATCGAGATGGGGCCAAAGGATATGGAGGCGGGCCAGTGCGTACTGGTACGCAGGGATACCAGAGAAAAGCTTGTCGTATCCTTAGAAGAACTGGAAGCAAAGACAAAAGAACTGTTGGCAGCGATTCAAAACGATATGTTTGAACGGGCGAAGGCGCACAGGGACGCGCATATCTATGATGCGCATTCGTATGAAGAATTTGCAGATATTATTACGAATAAACCAGGCTTTATCCGTGGAATGTGGTGCGGCAGCCAGGCGTGTGAGGATAAATTAAAAGAAGATTTCGCAGCTACTTCCCGCTGTATGCCGTTCCATGATCAGGAAGAGATTTCTCCTGTCTGCGTATGCTGCGGCAAACCGGCGCACAAGCTGGTTTACTGGGGAAAAGCATATTAATGGACGCCGCGAGGAAGATGCATCTGCCGGATCAGGTAGACGCGATCATAGATAAGCTGCTGTGGGCGGGATATGAAGCTTATGCAGTCGGCGGCTGCGTCCGGGACAGCATTCTGGGGAAACAGCCGCAGGACTGGGATATTACGACTTCTGCAGCGCCAGAGCAGGTAAAGGCTCTTTTTCACAAAACCGTTGATACCGGGATTGCGCATGGAACTGTTACGGTCCTGATGGGCGGTGCGGGCTTTGAAGTGACGACGTACCGGATTGACGGGGACTATAAGGATTTCAGGCATCCGGCGGAAGTTACGTTTACTTCCAATCTGCTTGAAGACTTAAAGCGGCGTGATTTTACCATTAATGCGATGGCATATAATAAAATCCATGGCCTTGTGGATGCTTTTGACGGCATTGGGGATCTGGGGCGGAAGGTGATTCGCTGTGTCGGAGACGCCGGGCAGCGGTTTACCGAAGACGCGCTGCGTATGATGCGGGCGGTGCGCTTTGCTGCACAGCTGGGATTTCAGATTGAAGAAGGGACAAAAGAGGCGATACAGCAGCTGGCGCCGTCCCTTTCGCATATCAGCGCTGAGCGGATTCAGGCCGAACTGGTAAAACTGCTGGTATCGGATCATCCCGAGGAAATGCGGTCACTGTATACGCTGGGGATTACAAAAGTAATTCTCCCGGAGTTTGACGCCATGATGCAGACAGAGCAGAACCATCCGCACCATATGTATACAGTGGGTGAGCATACCATTGCAGCCCTTACCCATGTGGAACCGGATAAAACGCTGCGTCTTACGATGCTGCTGCACGATGTGGCGAAACCACTGTGCAGGACGGTGGGGGAAGACGGGAGGCATCATTTCTATGGGCATCCGCAGGAAGGGAGCCGGATGGCGGAACAGATTCTGCGCAGGCTTAAGTTTGACAATGACACGATTGAACGCGTATGCCGCCTGGTGGCAGGCCATGATGACAATCCCCCGGTGACACAGCGGGACGTCAGACGGGCGGTTGTCCGCATTGGCGCAGAGGCTTATCCTGCCATTTTTGCGGTAAAGCAGGCGGATATACTGGCGCAGAGCGCATATCAGCAGGCGGGAAAACTGGAATATCTCAAGGCTTATAAAGCCTGCTGGCACAAGATAATGGAACAGAACCAGTGCCTGACCTTAAAGGAACTGGCAGTCAAAGGCGCGGATCTGATTGCGCTGGGCATTCCTCCCGGGCCGGGACTTGGGAAGATCTTAAAGGAGCTTTTGGAAGTTGTTCTGGAAGATCCCCAAAAAAATACAAAGGAGTATCTGCTCTCCCAGATAAAAGATGATAAATAAGTAATAATTAAAGTGCATATTTACAGGAACCTCTTCATATCTTTAAGAGACGCGAGCGTAACCAGGCTGCCTTATGGCGGGGAGCCAGATTCCCTCCAGGCAAAAAGCGTGTTTCCTCATACAGCGCGGCGGAATAACCGTGTGAGGAAGAACTGCGGCGATCGTCTGGATGGTTTGCATGGTTACATACGGAATGATTCGGATGTGGAGGGGTTTTTGTGTATAATCGGGAAGAAGAGATTCTGGAACAGTATGAAGTGGAGATTAGAAGCACAGCAAAAGGACGCGGAGCCCTGAACTGTGATACGGATAAAGGGAGTATGCTGCTGAAAGAATTTCATGGTTCTAAGGAGAGGGCAGTTTTTTTATATGATATACTGGAGTTTTTATCCGGACATGGATTTGCGGCTGAGACGATTGTTACTTCAAAAGAAGGTGAAGCGCTGGTAAAAGATGAAGTAAACGATACCTGTTATATGTTGAAAAACGGGTATCCGGGCAGGGAATGCGATGTCAGGAACAGAGAAGATATCCTGACGGCAGTCCGTAAATTAGCGGAGTTTCATCTTCTGGCAAAGCAGTATGACAAGCCAGCGCCGGATTTTTTAAAGGCGGATCAGAACAGTCTGTTAAAGGAATACGAGCGGCATAACCGGGAACTGAATAAGGTCAGGAACTACATCAGAAATAAAAATAAGAAAAATGAATTTGAAATGCTGTTTATGAAAGTGTATGATGGGTATAGACAGCAGGCCAGTGAAGTGACAGAGCAGCTGCGGCTGCAGGCGGAATATCTCGATGGTACGCAGGCGGAGCAGATGCGCGGGTTCTGCCATGGCGATTATAACCAGCACAATGTGATTTTTTCCCAGGGAGAATGGGCGCTGATTAATTTTGAGCAGATGACATATGATATTATGGTACGGGATCTGGCGAATTTTATCCGTAAAATATTGGAAAAATACAATTGGAATACCGGGCTTGGCATTGAGATGATAACGGCATATGATACGATCCGCAAGCTCAGCCCCCAGGAGTCAGAGCAGCTTTACCTGCGTCTGGCATATCCCAAAAAGTACTGGAAAATTGCCAATCATTACTGCAGTTCCAGAAAATCCTGGATCTCCGGGCGGGATATTGAAAAGCTCGAACGGGTGATGGAGCAGGAGACACAAAGAAAACAATTTTTAAATATGTTATTCTATTTCACAAGCGGGGCAGAGTGTGGTATAATGCGTGTAGCAGAACTTAATTGACAGAGGGTAACAGTTCGGGCAGGTCTGCGCATTTACGGAACTGTTATGACAGAGGAGTTGGAGAAATCAGTATGAAAATACAAAAGCGGCAATATATTCTGGCAGTCCTGGCAGCGTTTCTGGCATTTGCGCTGTCTGCCTGCGGTTCCCGAGACAGCGGCATTGTTATGGAGCGGAGAGGAACCGGCGCCAGGACAGTGAAAGCCGAGACGACAGACAATGACGGCACAGAAGAAGAGATTACAGTGGAGACCGGCCAGTACATCCTTTTGAAGCTGGATACGGAGCGGAAACTGGCGGTTTTCCGAAAAGACGGCAGCAGCAAGCAGTCCCAGTATGCCTATGATACCGGGACAAAGTTTTTAGATAAGTATGGCGGAATGCGTCCCATGACATCGTTTCTGCCAGGGGATGTGGTGGAGATTGATGTTTCCAGGCATACGCAGCAGCTGACCAGAATCCAGATGTCCGCGGAAGCGTGGGTGCAGGAGGATATTGTGAATTATTCGGTGGAGAAAAGCATACGGGCATTTACCATCGGACGGACGAAATATTCATATGACTCGGATCTTCCTATCTTTTCCGGAGAAGATGTAATAGATTTTGAGAGTATCGGCGAATCGGATGTGCTCCGGGCGGTAGGAATCGATAAGAAGCTGGTTTCTTTATTCGTTATGAAAGGCCATGGGACTCTGGCGCTGACCAATACGACATTGTTTGAGAACAGTTTTATCTGTATCGGGGATAAGATTTTTAAAGAAGTGACGAAGGATATGCAGATTGAAGTGCCGGAAGGAGAGTATCTTGTCACTGTGGCCAATAACGGATATGGCGGCAGCAGGGAAGTTACGATTGAACGGAATCTTGTTACCAGCCTGAATCTGGATGAACTGAAAGGGGAAGGCCCTAAGATATGCAAGATTAAGTTTGACGTGGGTGTGGAAGGAGCCAGGCTTTACATCGACGATAAGAAGGCGGATTATTCCGCGCCTGTGGAAGTGCAGTATGGGATTCATACGGTTGCAGTGGAGGCGGACGGATACGATCCTATTGTCGAAAAACTGGTGGTAAATTCCCCGGAAGCAGAAATTGAGATTGCCCTTACTGCTTCAGCAGGCAGCAGCTCAGATAAGGATGACAAAGATAACAGTAAGCCTGACAGCAATAACAATGGAAATTCAGGCGCCGGCGGGAATACGAATAACAACAATAACAGTAATAATAATAACAATAATAACAACAGTAATACTAACAATAACGGCAATACCAACAATACGAACAACGGCAATAACAGCAATGGCAATAACAACAATAACGGCAATCATAACAGCAATGGGAATACTACCAGCCAGACAGATTATCTGACAACGTTATATAATCTTCTAAATTCAATAAACAATGCCGGCGCCAGCTCAAATGAAAGCGAAAGCTATGATGATTTGAGAGATCAATAAAGCAAATGTACACATGGAACAACAGAAGGAGGAAGACATGAGCTACAAAGAAATCTATCAGGAATGGATTACAAATCCATATTTTGACGAAGCAACAAAAGCGGAACTGAGAGCAATTGCAGAGGATGAGAAGGAGCTGGAGGACAGATTTTATACGGAGCTGGAATTTGGTACGGCTGGCCTGCGCGGCGTAATTGGCGCGGGAACGAACCGTATGAATCGTTATACTGTCCGGAAAGCGACTCAGGGACTTGCCAATTATATTAAAAAAGTGCAGGCAGAGGACAGGGGCGTTGCCATTGCCTATGATTCAAGAAGAATGTCGCCGGAATTTGCAGATGAAGCAGCGCTCTGCCTGGCAGCAAATGGGATTAAGGTATATGTATTTGAATCGCTGCGGCCGACACCGGAATTATCCTATGCAGTACGCACCTTAAACTGCATCGCCGGAATTAATATCACGGCAAGCCACAATCCGGCAGAATATAATGGATATAAGGTATACTGGGAAGACGGCGCACAGATTACCCCGCCGCACGATACCGGGATTATGGCTGAGGTTAAGGCAGTTACAGATTACAGCGCCGTGCTGACGATGGAGAAAGAGCAGGCTGTGAAGGATGGCCTGTATACGGTGATCGGGGAAGAGATTGATCGCTCTTATATGGAAGAAATCAAGAAGCTTGTGATTCATCAGGATGCAATTGATGCTGTAAAGGATACGTTAAAGATTGTTTATACGCCGCTGCATGGGACAGGCAATATTCCGGTTCGCACGATTTTAAAGGAACTGGGATTTGAGCATGTGTTTGTTGTAAAAGAGCAGGAAGCGCCGGACGGTGATTTCCCGACGGTAGGATATCCGAATCCGGAAGCGCCGGCAGCGTATGAACTTGGCCTTGCGCTTGCCAGAAAAGAAGATGCGGATCTTGTGCTTGCAACAGACCCGGATGCAGACCGCCTGGGCGTCTATGTAAAAGATCAGAATACTGGGGAATATCATATGCTGACCGGAAATATGTCCGGCTGTCTGATTGGAGACTATATTATCGGACAGACAAAAGCTGTTAAAGGAAGCCTTCCGGAAGACGGCGCGTTTATCCGTTCGATTGTATCTACAAATATGGCGGATGCTGTCGCAGCGTATTATGGCGTAAATTTAATTGAAGTATTAACCGGGTTTAAGTTTATCGGACAGAAGATGTTAGAGTTTGAGCATACAGGAACAGGTACGTATCTCTTTGGTATGGAAGAAAGCTATGGCTGCCTGCCCGGCACATATGCAAGGGATAAGGACGCGGTGGCGGCTACGATGTTCTTATGCGAGGCGGCAGCGTTTTATAAGACACAGGGCAAGACGCTCTGGGACGCGATGCTCGATATGTATGAGAAATACGGATATTATCAGGATCATGTAGAATCCATTACACTAAAGGGAATCGAAGGGTTAGAAAAGATTCAGAATATCCTTGGAACGCTGCGTAAGGAGCCGCCGGCAGTGATTGGCGGCTATGAAGTCCTGGCTGTCCGTGATTATCAGGCGGATACCATTACAGACCTTAAGACAAAAGAAGTAACTTTGACCGGGCTTCCCAAATCAAATGTGCTGTATTATGAATTAACTGGAGACGCATGGGTATGCGTCCGGCCTTCCGGAACAGAACCAAAGGTGAAATTCTACATCGGCGTCAAAGGAGATACTCTGCAGGATTCCGTGGATAAAGCTAAGGCTTTGGGGCAGACGATGCTCGATATTGTAAATAATTTGATATAAATGAAAAATAGCTTTACTTTTCCTTGACAAATATAGGTAAAACAAGTATAAATATTTCTAAGGGCAACGATAGGGACCTTAGTATAAAATATCCACAGGAGGAATTTTGAATGAACAAAGCAGAATTAGTTGCAGCTATGGCTGACAAAGCAGAAATTTCCAAGAAGGACGCCGAAGCGGCATTAAAGGCTTTTTCAGATGTAGTAGCTGAAGAGTTAAAAAAAGGCGAGAAGATTCAGTTAGTCGGATTTGGGACCTTTGAAGTATCTGAGCGGGCTGAGAGAACCGGCAGGAATCCGCAGACCGGTGAAGAAATGGTGATTCCGGCTTCCAAAGCCCCGAAATTCAAAGCAGGTAAAGCTTTAAAGGACATGATTAATGCATAGTTTGTTGATCGGATGAGCAAGTGTATACTATGTTATTGTTTATACTTGTGCTGTGTGCTTTGCTGGGTAAACAGGTGTGAGCAGTAACTATATTACAGAGGGTGGGGGAGCCGCCCTCTGTGTTTTTATATCAGAGGGCATCCCTTTATGTCTGGAGGGTATCCCTTTATGTCCATAGGACAGGACAAGGAGTAGGAAATACCCTCCGGGTATCCCTTTATGTCCATAGGACAGGACAAGGAGTAGGAAATACCCTCCGGGTATCCCTTTATGTCCAGAGGGCAGGACAAGGAGTAGGAAATGAGATTAGATAAGTTTTTGAAAGTGTCGCGGATTATTAAGCGGCGCACTGTGGCAAATGAGGCCTGTGATGCAGGCAGAGTGATGGTAAATGGAAAGACGGCAAAAGCTTCGCAGAATGTAAAGCCGGGAGATATCTTAGAGATAGCATTTGGCCAGAAGACGGTAAAAGCAGAAGTATTATCCCTGACAGAGTCTGTCAAAAAGGAAGACGCTAAAGAGATGTTCCGGTATTTGTAATTCATTGTCATAAAATCACTTACCCGATAATATAATGATAGAAAGAAAAAAGACAACCATTCCGGATTCAGAAGGATTATAGTTACAGTTCAGGCTGAACTGTAAACGGATTATGTACTTTTTATAGCAGGAGGTAAGTGAAGATGGATGAGAAAACAGCAAATAAGGCACATAAAGTTCTCCTTAGCAACCGTAAAAACGGAAGTTTCAGCGGAGTGGTAGATGTGCTCTCCTTTGATGTGGCGGAGATTTTATTGGAGACGGAACAGGGAATGCTTCTGATTAAGGGCAACAACCTGCATGTCAACCGGCTCAGTCTGGAAAAGGGAGAAATTGATGTAGAGGGTAGAATTGATTCTCTGGCATATTCCGAGGTTAAGGATTACGGCAAGCAGGCAGAATCCTTTTTTGGGCGGTTGTTTAAATGATGGGCGTTGTCAGTGAAACAATTGCAGGAGAGGGCAGCCTGCTGTTCGTCTCGTTTTTGTTTGGAATTGCACTGATGATGCTTTATGATATATTTCGGATTTTCCGCCATATTGTAAAGCATGGAACGATTCTTCTGGCAGTAGAGGATGTATGTTATTGGTTCCTCTGCGCCATAGGGATTTTTGCCATGCTCTACGAGGAAAATGACGGCCTGCTGCGCTGGTTTGTGCTGGGAGGCGTTGCGCTTGGGATGCTGCTGGAAAATATACTGATCAGCCCGTTTGTCATACGTTTTTTTGTAAAAATAATTCGCGTCTGGCTGGGAATTTTCGGCAAAGTGTTCCATGTAGTCCAAAGGCCTGGCAGGAAAGTGTTTTCATGGATCAGAAAAGAATACAGAAAAATCAGGAAAGCAGTTAAAATTGGATTAAGTAAAGAATAAAAGAGGGATACGATATGGGAAGACTGAAAAAAAAGAAGAACCGGGCGGGAAGAATGAGCATTACCTGTATTGTTCTTATTTTACTTGCAGTGATGTCAATTCAGATTCTTCGGCTGTATGAAAAAGATCAGGCATATATCGCCAGGGAAGAAGAACTGACGGAGCAGATGGAGGAAGAACTGCTGCGCCAGGATGAACTTTCTGATTATGAAGAATATATTGGGAGCCGCGATTATGTGGAAGATACGGCCAAGAGCAAACTGGGACTGGTTTATGATAATGAGATTATATTTAAAGAAAAATAATTAAACTGCTTCAATGTCCTCGAATCTACATTTCGAGGGCATTTTTGGCGAAAAGTTTTTGGAAGGCCTTCTAGCGTTTGACAAAGATTTCAGCCTCCGATGCGTATAATGCCCCATGTATCAGCGGAGCAGCTGGCTTTGCGGTGAGAAAATGCAGGAGGTTTGATAAGTATGAAGAAAATGGGATGGAAACAGTTGGCGCTTGGCATTGCAGGGGGGCTGTTCTGCCGGATTTCGATTATGGGATGTTATCCTCTGGTTCCGGCTTTTTTTGCGGCGGTCTATCTGGAGGAACAGGGACGGTGGCTGCTGTCGGTGGGGATGTTGGCTGGTATGGTAGCGTTTATTCCGATTACGGTGATTGGCAAATATGGAATGGCGCTTTTGATTATTGCAGTGACAATCCGTTTGTCAGAGTGGGTGGACAAGCGCTGCTATACAGTTCTTGCAGCAATTGCGGCGGCGCTTGGGACAATGCTGCTTTCCATTTTCGGGGGAGTGCTGGATTTTCGGAA
This sequence comes from uncultured Lachnospiraceae bacterium, assembly GCA_910588565.1. Classification (GTDB taxonomy): domain Bacteria; phylum Bacillota; class Clostridia; order Lachnospirales; family Lachnospiraceae; genus Roseburia_B. Next base: position 108,369 of record CAJUPF010000002.1, on the reverse strand, counting down.
TCAGGTTTCTCTGCTGGCTTCGGTCTGTGAGGCGTTGTTTATTTTTGGATTTACCATATTAGCGGCAAGAGGCGTGCATTTATTTTTGGAAGAGCCGGAGACAAAAGAAGATTCGGAGAGCGGCCGGGAAGGCTACCAGGAACAGCGTCTGTTAAATTATGCAAAAAGCTTTGAAGGGCTGTCGAGAACCTTTTTATCTATGAACCGGCGGGTGGAGCTGCAGCCGGAGGATATCGTTTTGATGCGGCGGGAACTGACCGGGCGTATCTGCAGCAGCTGTGATACCTGCGCGGTATGCTGGGCGCCTTCTAATCCGGGGATGTACGGCATTTTTGAACGGCTGATGGGAGGCCTGATGCAGAATGGCCGGGCGGATGCGCAGACCAGAAAAGAATTTGAAGCCAAGTGTCCCTATGCCGGATATGTGGAGCAGGAGGCGGCGGCTGTATTTGAGCAGGCCAGAGTCAACCGGGCATGGTATAACCGTCTTCTGGAAAACAGAGAAGTGATTGCCCAGCAGCTCGATGCGATGGCGTTTATTATGCAGGACTGCGCCAGTGAATTGAAACTGCTCGACGGAGAGGAAAAACAGAAGCTGTCAGAAATCCGCTACCGTGCAAAGGAATGCGGAATTGTCATGGAAGAAGTACATTTATACCAGAAAAACGACGGCCATATCCAGGCTGCGCTAAAAGTGCGCTCGAAATGGGGAAACAGTATCGAGATGAAAGATCTGACAAAAGTAGTGTCCTCAGCTCTGGATCTGCCTGTAAAACCTCATAAGGACGCAAAGCTTTTCGTCGGAAAAGAGGCCACGGAGGTCATTTATGAAGAAGAACCTGCATTTCATGCAGTCCATGGCGTGGCAAGGCTGACAAAGGATGGGGCGGATATTTCCGGCGACAATTTTTCCTGCCTGGAAAAAGAAGATGGGGAACTGGTGTTAAGCCTTTCGGACGGTATGGGTTTTGGAGACAGGGCATGCCGGGAGAGCGAGCTGGTAGTGGATTTGCTGGAGCGTTTTATTGAAGCGGGATTTACAAAAGATACGGCAATCCGGATGCTCAATTCCGCCATGGTAATTCATGGGGAGGACGAGCAGTATTCGACAGTGGATATTGCGTCAGTCAATCTCTATACGGGAGAAACTTCTTTTTATAAAATCGGGGCTTCCGCTACGTTTATCCGTCACAAGGACGGCAGTGTGGAGTGCCTGCTGTCGACGTCCCTGCCAGTGGGGGTCAGCTTTGAAATTGAGATAGAACAGGCAAGGAAATATCTTGCGGACGGAGATTTTCTTGTCATGATCACAGATGGTGTGTTAGAATATCTCCATACGGACAGCCCGGAAGAGACGTTGGAAGAAATTATATCCGGGATTAAGACCAATCATCCGGCGCTGCTTGCAAAGCGGATTCTGGATCGGGTTATGGTCTATACGGGCGGTGAAGTGCGGGATGATATGACCGTTCTTACCGCTGCGATATGGGAGAATTAATACGAGATGATAAAAAAGATAGAAGCGTATATCAGACAGCATCATATGATAGAGCCGGGGGATCATGTGAATATCGGGCTATCCGGCGGGGCGGACTCGGTCTGCCTGTTTCTGGCGCTGGAACGTCTGCGCGTGCCGCTGGGGTTTACCATGGCTGCTGTGCATATCGATCATGGGATTCGGGGAGAGGAAAGCAAGGAAGATATGCGTTTCGCGAATCAGCTGGCCTTGAAATATCACATTCCGTTTACCGGCAGAGCTTATTCTGTGGAGCTGCTGGCCAGACAGCGGGGGCTTTCGCTGGAAGAAGCGGGAAGAAATGTGCGCTACCAGGTTTTTGAGCAGGAACGGAAACGTTTTGAAGCCGAAGCGGCGGAGCGGGGCGGCATGGTCCGGACAGCCGTAGCGCATCATGGGGACGACAATGCGGAGACCATGCTGTTTCGTATATGCAGAGGGACAGGGATAGAAGGGCTTGCCGGAATCCGGCCGGTACGGGGGACGATTATCCGCCCGCTGCTTTGCGTGACCAGAAATGAGATTGAAGCATTTCTGGCAGAAGAGGGACAGAGCTATCGGACAGATGCTACCAATGCAGATATTTTGTACAGCCGTAACCGAATCCGGAACCGGATTATGCCGGAATTTGAGCAGATCAATGAACAGGCCGTCCGCCATATGAACAGCCTGTCTGAGGACGCGGCGGAGATTTCTGAATATCTTGCATGGGAAGCAGAGCGCATACTGCAGGGGCATATGGAGCAGTCAGAAGATGGGACAATCTGTTTTCGGACAGAGAAGTTCTTCTCGTATCCGCCCGTACTGCAGAGAAGGGTAATGCTTGGGCTGATTGCCGCGGCCGCCTGCAGCAGGAAGGATATTGCGCGGGAACATGCCAACGCGCTGCGAGGGCTTATCTGTGGCCAGACGGGCAGACGGATTTCGCTGCCCTATGGGATTACGGCGGAGAAAACCTATGATGCGCTGCTTTTAACTTCTGCGAAGCAGCAGGCGGTGGAGAGGGATTTTATAGAAATTTCCCTGGATAAAACAGGAGAACAGGAGCAGAGCTATGCGGTTTTGGGTGGAACGCTGCTCTGCAGAATTTTGCCGTTTACAAAAAAATATGAAGAAATTCCCAAAAATCTGTATACGAAATGGTTCGATTATGATAAGATAAAAAACAGGCTTTATTTACGATATCGGGAACCGGGAGATTACTTTGTCCTGGATGCTCTTGGGCACAGACAGAAGTTAAAACAATATCTGATCAATGAAAAAGTGCCGAAAGCAGAACGGAACCGGGTACTGCTGCTGGCGGAGGATTCTCATATTCTGTGGGCAGTCGGTTATCGTATCAGTGAATACTATAAAGTTACAGAAGATACAAACACAGTTCTGGAAGTATGGTATGTGGAGGATAGCATATGAGTGAGACAATTCGTGTATTATTATCAGAAGAGGAAGTAGATGCAAAGATTAATGAGATAGCAAAAATCATCAGCGAAGATTATAATGGAAAACAGGTGCATTTGCTCTGCGTATTAAAGGGAGGCGTATTTTTTACCTGTGAACTTGCGAAACGGCTGACCATTCCGGTTTCGATGGATTTCCTGTCCGTCTCCAGCTATGGTTCGGATACCAAATCCAGCGGCGTAGTAAAGATTGTCAAAGATTTGGATCAGGCGATTGATGGAAAAGATGTGCTTCTTGTGGAGGACATAGTGGATTCCGGCAGGACACTCAGTTACCTCCTGGAATATCTGGGCAATAAAAATCCCAGAAGCTTAAAGCTGTGTACGCTGCTGGATAAGCCGGAACGGCGCGTGGTAAATGTAAATGTGGACTATACCTGCTTTTGCATACCAGATGATTTTGTAGTAGGTTACGGCCTTGATTATGCACAGAAATACAGGAATCTGCCCTATATCGGTGTGGTAGAATTAGACTGACAGGAGGTTTATCGTTGAAGAAGCGTAGTTATAGAGGATTTGGATTCTATGCGCTGCTTGTCGTCGTTGTCGTAATCGTCTGGCTGATGCTGGACGCAAGACAAGGTGCGGCAAACGCATATAATATGGCAGAGTTTGAGGCTGCATTGGAAAACGACGAAGTCGTATATATTGAAATTGAACAGAACCGGGAAATTCCGACGGGTATTGTGAATATCCGCTTAAAAGATAATATGACAAAAGAATTACATGTATCGGATGTCAACGAGATCCAGGATCTGCTGGATGAAAGGGGGTATCAGAATTATTACCTGTCCGATGTTCCGCCGGAAAGCTGGATTTTAAATCTGCTTCCGTTATTGATTGTACTGGCGACGATGTTTATTTTATTTATGATTATGAGCAACCAGGCGGCGGCGGGCGGAGGCGGCAATAAGATGATGAATTTCGGCAAGAGCCGCGCGAAGCTGTCCAGCGGGGATAACAAGATGAATTTCGCAGGCGTTGCAGGCCTTCGGGAGGAAAAAGAAGAACTCGAAGAGCTGGTGGATTTCTTAAAAGCTCCGCGCAAATATATTCGCCTGGGTGCAAGAATCCCCAAGGGAGTTCTTTTAGTAGGGCCTCCGGGTACCGGTAAGACATTGCTGGCAAAGGCGGTGGCGGGAGAAGCGGGCGTTCCGTTTTTCAGTATTTCCGGTTCTGACTTTGTGGAAATGTTTGTCGGCGTCGGCGCTTCCCGCGTCCGGGATTTGTTTGAAGAAGCCAAGAAGAATGCGCCCTGTATTGTGTTTATTGATGAAATTGACGCTGTGGCAAGGCGCAGGGGTACCGGAATGGGCGGGGGCCATGATGAGCGTGAGCAGACCTTAAACCAGATGCTTGTGGAAATGGACGGGTTTGGCGTAAATGAAGGTATTATCGTTATGGCGGCTACAAACCGTGTGGATATTTTAGATCCGGCGATTATGCGCCCGGGCAGGTTTGACCGTAAAATTCATGTAGGCCGTCCGGACATTGGCGGAAGAGAAGAGATTTTAAACGTACATGCCAAGAATAAGCCGCTGGGCGACGATGTAAACTTAAAACAGATTGCCCAGACTACAGCCGGATTTACCGGGGCGGATCTGGAAAATCTGTTAAATGAAGCTGCAATCAATGCGGCAAAAGAGGACAGAGCTTATATTGTTCAAAGCGATATCCGCAAATCTTTTGTGAAAGTCGGGATAGGCGCGGAGAAAAAGAGCCGCATTATCAGTGAAAAAGAGAAACGGATTACGGCGTTCCACGAAGCGGGGCATGCGATTTTGTTCCATGTGCTGCCGGATGTGGGGCCGGTGTATTCCGTATCGATTATTCCCACTGGAGCAGGGGCGGCGGGTTATACCATGCCCTTAAATGAAAATGACGAGATGTTTAATACAAGAGGCCGTATGCTGCAGGAAATTGTGGTGGATCTTGGCGGGCGAGTGGCGGAAGAAATGATATTTGACGATATTACCACAGGCGCGTCCCAGGATATCAAGCAGGCGACTCAGATGGCCAAAGCTATGGTGACAAAATATGGCATGTCGGAGAATGTAGGGCTGATCAATTATGACAGTGATGACGATGAAGTTTTTATTGGAAGAGATCTTGCCCATACCAGAGGATATGGAGAAAGTGTGGCGACTCGGATTGATGAAGAAGTAAAGCGGATTATTGATGAATGTTATATAAAGGCGAAAAAAATCATACAGGAACACGAAGATGTGTTAAACCAATGTGCCAGTCTTTTATTGGAGAAAGAGAAGATTAGCAGAGAAGAGTTTGAAGCGCTTTTTGAGTAGCTTGTATACCCGTGGCGGAACAGCATGGCTGCAGAAGAGAATCCGGGTATATGTGTCAGCAGGAGGGGAAACAGTGTACTGCCTCAGGATTTGTATAAGATGCATAAAAAAGCGGCGGAATTTTTGTGATGTTTGTGTACACTTATTCTGTTGGCAGTGCTATTATAATACCTGTAAAACCCCCAATACATTATATATCGTTTTTATTATACCCCATAGTAAAAACACCTTCTCCTAAAAAAGATAGCGGTAAAGCTGTCTTTTTTTTTGCACTGGTAAAGGGACAGCTGCCTGGCAGGCAAGATAGAAAGCCCTTTGGGCATATAATAAATATATCAAAAAAGAGCTGAAGGAAAGAGGAAACGATTATGAAGTACCAATCTATGCGTGAATCAAATAAAGTACAGCAGTATATGATGCAGATGCGTCCGGTGTTGCGTAAGCACGCGCTGTTTTCGGATGGAACAAAGGACTACAGGACGCCTCCGGAACCAAAAGAAAATGATACCGTAACAATTCGGTTCCGGACTGCAAGAAATAATGTGGATAACGTCTGGGTATGTACCGGAACAGAGCGGTATGGGATGCATCTGTCAGAGTGGGATGAAACGTTTGATTATTATGCGGTAGAAATTACGCTCGGTACAAGGCCGTTCCGCTATTATTTTGAAATTATATCCGGGCACCTGATCTGCCGTTATGATCGTTTTGGCGTGACACAGGATATTAGAAACAATTATCTTTTTCAGATTGTACCGGGATTTTCTACGCCTGACTGGGCAAAAGGAGCCATTATGTACCAGATTATGGTGGATCGCTTTTATAATGGGGATAAAACAAACGATGTATTAGATCGGGAATATTTTTATATTCGGACCTTAAGTGAACGGGTACCGGAGGAAGAGTGGGGAAAACCGCCCAAAGATTTCAGCGTCGGGGAATTCTACGGCGGAGACATTGAAGGCGTGCGCCAGAAATTGGATTATTTGTCGGATCTGGGTGTTGAGGTGATTTATTTTAATCCGATTTTTGTATCGCCCTCCAATCATAAATACGATATTCAGGATTATGACCATATCGATCCGCATCTGGGAAAAATCGTAGAAGATAAGGGAGAACTTCTGACAGAAGGAGAACGGGACAACCGGAAGGCGACGCGTTACAGCTGCCGTGTTACCAATCAGAGGAATCTGAAAGCCAGCAATGATTTTTTTGCCGATTTTGTAAAAGAAGTACATGCGCGGGGAATGAAGATCATCCTCGACGGAGTATTTAACCATTGTGGTTCTTTTAACTGCTGGATGGATCGGGAACGGATTTATGAGGACAAGGAAGGTTTTGAACTGGGAGCGTTTGTTTCAAAGGAGAGTCCTTACCGCAGTTACTTCAATTTCAAAGAGGAAGGCAGCGGATGGCCGCGGGAGAATTATGAAGGCTGGTGGGGACATGATACGCTTCCAAAACTGAATTACGAAGGCTCAAAAGCGTTATATCAGGATATTTTGCGGATTGCAAAAAAATGGGTATCGGAACCGTACTGTTGTGACGGCTGGAGGCTGGATGTGGCGGAAGATCTGGGACACAGCAGGGAGTTTAACCATAAATTTTGGCGGGATTTCCGTGGCGCAGTCAAGGAAGCGAATCCGGATGCGGTGATTCTGGGAGAGCATTATGGAGATCCCAGGGAATGGTTATCCGGCGACGAGTGGGACACGATTATGAATTATGTGGCGTTTATGGAGCCGCTGACCTGGTTTTTGACAGGAATGGAGAAACACAGTGATGAGTTCCGGCCGGATCTGATTGGGAAAATCAGTGATTTTGAAGGAGCGATGCGGCATTATATGAGCAGCTTTATGACGCCTTCGCTGTTGTGTTCAATGAACCAGCTTTCCAATCATGATCATTCCAGATTTTTGACAAGGACGAATCATAAGGCCGGGCGGAAGGAGTATCTGGGGGCTGCGGCAGCAAGTGAAGGCGTGGATTTTGGTATTATGCGGGAAGCGGTTCTGGTGCAGATGACCTGGCCGGGAGCGCCGACATTGTATTATGGAGATGAGGCGGGGCTCTGCGGATTTACAGATCCGGACAGCAGAAGGACATATCCATGGGGACGGGAGAACTGGGAGTTGATTGATCTGCATCGGGAACTGATTCGGATTCACCGGGAGAATGAAGCGTTTCGTACGGGATCGTTCCAGTTTCTGGACAGTGAGGATCAGCTGTTGTGTTATGCGAGGTTTAACCGGGAACAGCAGTTTGTGATTCTTGTGAATAATGATGAGGCGGAACGGAGTAAGGAGCTGAATATTCTGGCTGCGGGGGTGCCGGAAGAAGCGGTGATGAGCAGGCTGATTGTTACGACAGAGAAAGGGTATTCTCTGATGCCGGAGACATATTATGCGGATAAAGGGATTATTCATGTGACGCTGCAGGGGAAGTCGGCGGTGATATTGGAGAGGGTGTAGAAGGTGAAGTTTTTGCTGGTGGCGTGGGTGTGGGTGCGCTGGTGAGGGGGTTCAAGGGGGACGCTCAGAGCCAGTCTCTCTCTGAGCTGGCTGTTGAAGGATAGCGACACACAGATGAAGTGTAACTGAATGGTTGCATTTCACACCAGATGATACGAAATACTCGCAAAAACTGGCGTGGATGTGAAATGTAACACTGAATGTTATGATGAAATAGAAAAATTTTCAAAATGGCTTGAAAGCGGAATGTATTTGTGCTATAATTTTTTCCTGTCAGAGCATTTAGGCATTTGGATGTGGTCTGACAGGAGAAATGGGCAGATTCCCGAGTGGCCAAAGGGGACAGACTGTAAATCTGCTGCAAATTGCTTCGGTGGTTCGAATCCACCTCTGCCCATTGTAATTGAATAGAGACGCCCGTGTGGCGGAACTGGCAGACGCGCAGGACTTAAAATCCTGTTGTAGCAATACAGTACCGGTTCGATTCCGGTCACGGGCATGATAAAAAACAGCTTTGGAGTATTCCGAAGCTGTTTTTTGTGTGTATGGATGATGGAAATACATGATATTCGATTACCCGCGTGCGGAGCAGCCTGGAGCCATAGTGTTCAGTGGAAGGCGGAATTACTGCCTAATATACGATAATGCCTCTTTGATATTCGTTTTTCCAGGGAATGTGGCGCTTCTGGGCCAGTGTTCCATAGTATAAGTCGGAAGCAAACAGATCCTTCTGGAAGATATCTGCCGCGGGAGGCGTAAGAATCTGGCTGTCTCTTGCCGGCCTTATGATCAGCGGAACAGTAGAGTTTTTTTGGATTTCACGCAGCAGGGGAGAAGATTTTTTTTGAAAACCCAGCAGGCGCAGATAGGGGATAAAACCGCGGGATTTGCCGGAATCGTAGTCTGAAGTTTTTATATTCAGTAAAATATGCAGCAGCAGGCGGCTGATGCGCGTATAGGTGATATCTTTGCTTTTTAAGCGTTTGCAAAATCCCGGATAATCTGAAAAATCCTCCAGAGCACGGAGAATTTTATTGGACAGATCCGGGGAGCTGTCGGCGTAGCCGGCATAGCCGTTTTCACGCTCGCTTAAGAGTTTGTAACAGAGCATACGGGAAAAGTCCTGTTCTGTCATAAAATGGGCGTCTGCGGCTAGAAGTATCCGGGCGGCGGATTCGGGAAGATAGGCATTCAGTGTTTTTTCCAGATCATAAGAAGCGGAGGGTTCCAGCAGAAGACGGCGGATGGCGGACGCGGAACAGTATTCCTGCCCTAAATCCGGCGTGTGATAACCTGCGCCCCTGCGCTGGATTGGAAGTGGCCGGATAGAAGAACCCTGACGGATCAGGGCTTTGATATATTCCAGTGCAAGAATATTGTTGGGTGACTGAAGTATGGCAGTAAGTTTCTGGTTATGTTCGGCAGCCGCATTGTATGTGTTTTGGTATGGCACCGTGGAAGGTATGCCGGGTTGGGAATCTGTCCTGGTTTGCTGTATTGCCATAGTCTGCGTCATACAGAAACGGACAGCCTGTTCTCTGGCGGAAGGAAATGATATGCCCTGCTTTAGGCAGTCAGAGAGAGTTTGGGTGTATAGTTCGGGCTCTTCTGCCAGAATAGCGGCGGCAGCTCCCAGCAGTGCCAGATCCGGCGTTTCTGCTCCAAAGCAGACAGAATCCACGCAGCCTAAAGCATTTAACAGCGCTATGCCTGCGGCGGCAAAATATTCTGCGGAAGCTGTCGAAAAAAGCACGGGGAGTTCAAAGACAAAATCGGCGCCGCCGGCAAGAGCCATAGCGGTACGGCTGAATTTATCCAGAATGGCAGGTGCGCCCCGCTGCACAAAATTGCCGCTCATAGCAATGACCACGCAGTCTGCATTAGATAGTTCTCTGGCCTTTTGAATCTGAAAGGCATGTCCGTTGTGAAATGGATTGTATTCTGCAATTATGCCAACTGCTTTCATAGGATTCCTTTCTGACTTTATTAGATATAGAAACGGCAGAAGGTTTTCCCGCTGCCATATACCGTCTGCCACGCAGCAGGTTCTGTCCTGCGGCGCTGTCAGAGCATCAGACGAAGGCTTTGCTCCATGGCTGCCGCAGGGCTGTCAGACTTTTGCAATGCCGAGGGGTATTGCCGGACGGCTGCTTAGAGAGATAATCTGTATACCGTTTCGGAATGGTAGGTTTCTCCTGCTTTTAACAGTGGAGATTGAAATTCCGGAATGTTTATTGCATTGGGGCAATAGTTGGATTCTAAGCAGAATGCATGGCGCTTGTCATAGGCAGCGCCGTCTTTTCCGGTATGCGGGCTGATAAAATTGCCTGTGTAAAACTGCACGCCCGGACAATCGGTATAAGCGTGTAGATGGATTCCGGTTTCTTCGCATACGGCTTCTGCCATAAGCGCCAGTCTGCCGTTGTTGTCCAATACATAATTGTGATCGTAGCCTCCGGCAATGTTTAACTGATCGTAATCTTTGTCAATATCCCTGCCGATTTCTTTAAATTCTGTAAAATCCATTGGCGTGCCTGCTACCTGGCGGATTTCTCCGGAAGGCACAAGGGCTGCAGTCAGCGGTGTAATTTCTTTGGAGTAGATTTTTAATTTCTGTTTTCCGATACAGCCGCTGTTATGGCCGGCAAGATTAAAATAGCTGTGGTTTGTAAAGTTGGCGATGGTGTCCTGATCGGATACTGCTTCATATGCAATTTTCAGGGAATCATCCTCTGTCAGGGTAAATGTAACATGCATGGTCATGTTTCCGGGGAAACCCTGCTCTAAATGCGCGCTGAAAAATTTCAGGGTCACACTGTTGGCAGCTTCGTCTAGTTTTTCAACTTCCCACAGTTTGTGGCTGACGCCGTTTGTCCCGCTGTGCAGGTTGTTCTGGTCGCTGTTGGCTTCAAGCTCATAGGCAGCGCCGCTTATCGTGCATTTGGCATTTGCAATCCGGTTGGCGTTTCTGCCGACCGTCGCGCCAAAATATCCGGCTTTGTGTTCTAAGTAGCCGGAGGGGGCGTCATAGCCCAGTACAACGTCGCGCAGAATGCCGTCTTTGTCTTTAAAAAGAAAGGACATAACGGTAGCGCCCAGAGCGCTGACTTTTACCTGTGTGCCGTTTGCATTGGTGAGGGTGATAATGTCTGTCTGTTCGATGGTTTCCTTTGTCATAGATAAAACTCCTTTCTGATCGTCCGCTCCCTTTTTCCTGCTTATTATAGCATACAGTGGAAGGGAGCCGCAATTGAAAGATTTTATGATTCATGGTAGAATTTAGATTAAAAAACGAGAAAAGAATAGAGGAAGCGCAATGTATCAGGTAATGCTTGTAGATGATGAGATACTGGTTCGGGAGCGGATTTCAAAGAGGATTCCGTGGGAATCACTGGGGTATCGGCTGGCAGCCGTGTGTGAGAATGGAAAAGAGGCGATGGAGGTCTTAAAAGAGCAGGAGATTGATCTTGTGCTTACGGATATTTGTATGCCTTATATTGACGGCCTAGAGCTGGCAAAATTTATATATAATGAGAAGAAAAGCACCAAAGTAGTGATTTTAAGCGGTTACGATGAATTTTCCTATGCAAAAGAAGCTTTGAAGTATCAGGCGCTCTCTTATGTGCTAAAGCCTGTGACAGCAGATGAACTGATGCGGACTCTTTCTGAGGCAAAAGAAAGGCTGGATGAGCGAAAGGTACAGGAACAGGCGGCATCGGCTTATCTGGACGGGCTGGAGGTGTTAAAAGAGCAGCTTCTGCTGCAGCTTGTCCTGGGAAATGTGACAACAGAGACGCTGCAGGATAAGTGTGCGGAATATGGGATCGCGTTTGAGGGAGAGAGCTACCTTGCAGTAGCGGTTCATATCCGGGAAAAGACTTCAGAGAGCTGCCTTTTGCAGATTGCCGCATTGGCAAAATCCGTCAGCGGCAATGTGCTTGCGTTTGTAGGAACGGAAGAAAAACAGCTTATTCTATTGATCAGACAGTGCAATAACAGACAGATTATGGAAGAAGCGAGAATGGTATGCGGAGAGCTGCTCGTATATGCAGAAAAAGAATTTGGCTATCATATCGGCTTTCTGATTGGAAACTGTGTGTCAGATTTGGCAGATATCTGTGTTTCTTATCAGAATGCTTTGAAGCTTAAGGAATTTTTATATTTGGGACATGGGGAGTTTTTGCTTGAATGGGAGTTTTTTCTAAAACATAAATGGGATATTATCAGGTGGCTGAAGACGATTCAGGACAGGAGGCAGCGGATTGTTCTTGCAGTGAAGAGCAACCTGAAGGAGGAGGTAAGAAAAGAGCTGGAGGGATTTCAACAGGAATGCCGGGAATGCTGGATTTCCAAAAGCAAGGCAGTCGTTGCGCTTCAAGGTATGATTTTTGCCATGATATCTTCTGTGAATCAGATTGAATTAGAAGAGGACGAAGAACTGTTTTTAAAGGGACAGGAGAGTATTATTGCACTTCCTCAATGCATTGATTTATCGGAGATGACGGAGGAGGCAGTTCGGTTTTTTCAAGAGGCAGCGGATATTTTGGAGAGCAACAGGGGAAGTTATGGGGAACGTCAGGCGATGATGGCTATTGATTATATAGAAAAGCATTATGCAGATCCGGAGCTGTCACTTTCCGGACTCTGTCAGGAGCTTGCAATTAGTGTAAGTTATTTTAGTGCGGCTTTTAAGGAATATGCTGGGAAGACATTTGTGGAAGCGCTGACGGAGCAGCGTATGAAAAAAGCCAGGGAGCTGCTGGAGAGTGAGACACTGAAAATGTATGAGATTGCGGAAAAATGCGGATACCGGGATGCCGGATATTTTGGCGCGGCATATAAAAAATTTTATGGCATGACTCCGCGTGAGCATGTAAAGCAGATAAGAAAGGGAAAAGAGCGATGAAGGTGAAAGACAGAATAAAAAGCAGCATAAGAACGCAGATTATGGGGGAGTTTTTTCTGCTGATTTCTCTGAGCATAGGTGCATTTCTGCTGCTTTCTGTCTGGTATACAAGAAGCAGCCTGGAGCGCAATTCCAGGAATAACAGCGAGGAGCTGGTGGAACAGGTCAATTTTAATATTGAAAGTTATGTTGATTATATGGAAAATATTTCTCAGATCATTGTGGGCAATGGCAACATACAGGACTATTTCTTTGGCAGGGACGAGGCGGCAAAACAGGCTGTAGAGCAGAAGATGCGGGAAGAATTTCAAACAATGCTCGGTGTACACAGGGATATTTCCAACATTATTCTGCTGGGGGATAATGGAAGGTATTTTATTAATTCCGGTGGGGAGGAACTCAATGAGTATGCGCGTCTGGAACAGAAGACGTGGTATCGGAAAGCGAAAGAAGCCGGAAAAAATATAAGTCTTTCTACTTCACATGTCCAGAATATTGTAAAAGGACAGTATGACTGGGTGGTTACGATGAGCCGGGGCCTGCAGAATTTAAAGACCGGACAGGTCGAAGGTATACTGATGATTGATCTAAATTATAATGAAATCAATGATTTGTGTGAAGCGGTCAGTCTTGGAACGCGTGGTTATGTCTATATTGTGGATGAGAGTGGAGGCATTGTATACCATCCGCAGCAACAGCTGATTTTAAGCGGGGTTAAAAAAGAGCGGCTAACGCAGATTATAAGCCAGGGGGCGAGCGCAGTCTACACGGATGAGAGAGGGGAAGAAAAAATATATACGCCGTTTTATTCTGAAAAAACAGGCTGGACAATTGTTGGTGTTGTCTATGTTTCAGAGCTAGTAGAAGGGGAAGCAGTGATTTGGGCGATTTATTTTGTGATTGCAGGGGCGCTTGGACTGCTTGCAATTGCTATGGCAGTGTTTATGTCTGGTAATATCACAAAGCCGGTAAAACAGTTGGAGAAGGCAATGGATCAGGCTAAAACAGGAGATTTTACGTCTGTTCAAATCCAGGTGCAGGGGAACAATGAGATCTACAGACTTCAGCAAAATTTTAGCAGGATGATTTCTCAGATTGAAGATTTGATCCAGAAAAATGTCCATAAAGAGGAGGAAAAACGCAAGATTGAGCTGAAAGCACTGCAGTCGCAGATCAATCCTCATTTTTTATATAACACGCTGGACTCCATTATTTGGATGATTGAATCAGAGGAATCAGAAAAAGCGATTCAGATGACCTCTGCACTTGCACATTTTTTCCGTCAGGCAATTGGCAAATCCGATCTGTATGTCACATTGCGTGAGGAATTGGAGTATACCAAAAATTATCTGATTATTCAGAAAATGCGTTATGCGGACAAGCTTGATTATAAAATAGAAGTAGATGAGAGGATTTTGGAACATAGGATTATAAAGCTGGTGTTACAGCCATTGGTGGAGAATGCGCTTTATCATGGACTTAAATATAAAGCATCAGTCGGGATGATTGAAATAGTAGGATATCAAATGCAGGATAGCATTGTGTTGAAAGTGTCGGATAATGGGATTGGTATGGAAGAAGATTTCCTGTGCCATATTTTTGAACAGAAAAAACAGGATGGGAAAAAGCACAGTGGTATTGGCATTGGAAATATCAGACAGCGGATGCAGCTGTATTATGGTGAACAGTGCGAATTTAAAATTGAGAGTGAGAAAGATGTGGGGACAGTTGTTACAATGGTAATTCCGTATGAGAGGTCAGGTGATCCAAATGAGATACCACAGAAAGGGCGCTAAAAAGAAGCTGATGGCTGCTGTGCTTGTATTCGGCAGCATTATCCTGTGCTTTTTGTATGGTATGAAACAGTATCAGGCAAACAGTCCTGTCAGGATTATATTTATTCCCAAAGTATACGATGAAGATAATGATTTTTGGATGGATACGATTTATGGAGCGAGAAGCGCTGCGAAAGAGCTCCAGGCAGAACTTACTGTTTTTGCACCGGACGTGGAATCAGATTATAAGGCGCAGATTGCGTATATTCAGGATGCGATTACAGAAAAGCCGGATGTTATCGCGATTTCCCCGATTCTGTATTCAGGTATGACGGATGAAATGGAACAGATTGCAAAAGCCGGGATCAGGCTGATTCTTATTGATTCGAAGATTGATCAGGATATCGAAACATCCTATATCGGGACCGACAATATTCATGCAGGTACTGCACTGGGGGAAAAGATGAGGCAGTTTGTGGAGGAGGATACGAAAATCGCGGTGATGGCTCATGTGAAGGGAGCATCCACTGCAATTGAGCGTGAGCAGGGGATGCGTCAGGGTCTGGGAAAAGAACAAGATAGGATTGCAGAAATCATGTACTGTGATTCCGATTATGAAAAGTCCTATGAGCTGACAAAGGAGCTGTTTATGAAACGACAGGATATTACTATGATAGCTGGATTGAACCTGTATTCCATTATCGGAGCGGCAAGGGCGGTTGATGAGCTGGGACTCGGCAGCCAGGTAAAGGTGCTTGGTTTTGACAATGATAAAGAGGGAATACAGTATATGGAGGAAGGCGTGATTGATGCTCTGGTTGTGCAGAAGCCGTTTAATATGGGATATCTTGGAATTGAAGCGGCGGTGCGTGCAGCACGTGGGGAACCTGTGGAGAAAGTAATTGATTCCGGAATGGAAGTGATTACAGTTGACAATATATATTCAGATGAGAATGAAAAACTACTCTTTTCTTTTTAGAAAAAAACGTTTCACTTTCCTGCTTACCTGGTCAGAATTTTTTCAGGAGCAGGAAATTTTTTGCGGAAAAATGGAAAAAATTCTATATTTTCAGTAAAAAATCCGCTTTTTTATAGGGCAAAGTGCAGGTATACTGGTAATATGCAAAGTTATCAGATAATGAGATAAGTTAGGAGGAGAAGAGCATGAAAGGAAAAATACCAGTAACAAAAAGAATTTTTGCAGGGCTTGCGGCGGTTATCCTGCTAATGGGGAACCTGACGCAGACGGTTACTGTAAGGGCGGAGAATCCTGTGGAACAGGAGCCTGTCGTATTCTATAGTGTAAATTGCGGCGGAGATGTACTTCCGGAGGGCGAGAGCTATGGGCTTTATAACGGAGACGCAGCGGATCAGGCATACCAGGCGGACAGCGCGGCAGAGTATCACTGGGGGTATGACAGCAGTTATGAATATGAGACAGCTGTTTACGAAAACCAGGCGGTTCGTCTGATAAAAGGCAATGATGCAGAGCCATTATCTTATTATTTTGAGCTTCCACAGGGAGATTACTGTCTGAAAGTGGATATGCCGCACTGCGCACATTGGGGAAACCGAGTGATGAACATAGATTTGCAGGTTGGTGAAGGGGCAAAACAAAATCTGGTTTCCGATCTGAATACAACAGATGACATTGCGGAAAACAGTACAAAAAGTATTACGGCAGATTTTACTGTAACAGAGGAGAAGCAGCTGGTGACTGTTTCTGCCGTGCGTAGCAATGACAAGGCATGGGCGCCATTCCTGGGATATATTAAAATCATGGAAAAAAAGGAATTGATAGACAAAACAATCGCTTATTATGTAGACTGCGGCGGTGATGCACTTCCAGAGGGAGAACGATATGGAATATATAATGGCGGCAGCGTAGATCAGGAATATCAGGCGGACAGCGCGGCTGAGTATCACTGGGGATACGCTGGGGGATACGAGTTTGAGACAATTAGTCCGTCTAATTTTGCTGGGCATACGGTCAGGATAATCAAAGGGGATGACAGTGCGAAACTGAACTATTATTTTGAGCTTCCCCAGGGGGATTACCGTGTGAAAGTGGATATTCCCTACTGTACGCATGATGGACAGCGTGTGCTGAATGTTGATTTGCAGGTTGGGACAAACGAAAAACAGAATTTGATTTCCAATCTGAATACAACAAATGACATCGAGGTGAATACAGTAAAAAGCCTTACAGCAGATTTTACTGTAACAGATGAAAAACAGGTGGTAACTGTTTCCGCGGTACGCAGTAACGATGAGTCATGGGCGCCATTTTTGGGAGCAATTAAAATCTCGAAAGAAAGTATACGGCCAGAAGATGACGGACTTTTAGCGGCATTAGAAGCGGCGAAGACAATTTACGAAACAGGGAATGAGACAGAGCGCTATACAGCGGAGAGCTGGCAGGTATTTGAGACAGCATATGAAGCGGCTCTGCAGCTAAAAGATTCCACCGATTACGAAGCGAAAAAGAGCGCAGCGGAAGCATTGAATGGCGCCAGGGCTGGGCTGGCAAAGAAGCCGGACGAGGCAGGGAATGAAACGATAGACAACAGTGTCGCTTACTATGTAGATTGCGGCAGTGACAGTATTTCTTCCGGGAAGAAGTACGGTATCTATAACGGAGGCGCAGTAGATCAGGCATATCAGGCAGACGGCGCGGCGGAGTATAACTGGGGATATAACAGCAGCTATACATATGAGACAGATACCTATGCAGGCCAGAAGATCCGTCTGGTAAAGGGCGATGACGCAGCGGCGCTCTCTTACTATTTTGAACTTCCGAAAGGCAATTACAGTGTCGATGTTGAAATTCCTCATTGTACATATTGGGGAAACCGTGTGATGAATATAGATTTGCAGGTTGGGCAGGGAGCAAAACAAAGTCTGATCTCTAACCTGAATACGACAGAAGATATCGCAGCAAATTCGTCAAAAATGATTACTGCTGATTTTACTGTAGCAGAGGAAAAACAGCTGGTAACTGTTTTTGCAGTGCGCAGCAGCAGTAATGCATGGGCGCCATATTTTGGACAGATTACAATTCGCGTCCGGAATAAACTGCTGCAGGCGCTGGAAGGTGCAAAAGATATTTATGAAGCCGGTAATACACAGGAATATTATACAAAGGATTCCTGGGAGGCATTTGCAAAAGCCTATGAGGAGGCGAAGGCGCTTGAGGAATCCACAGACGAAGACAGACGGTCTGCAGCGGCAGATCAGCTGGCGGATGCACAGAAAAGTCTGAAAAAGGCAAAACGCAGTGTATGGAACTATGATTTTGAAGACGGAATAGCGGATGCATCACTTGTAGTTAATAAGAGTGGGAACAATATTTCAGAATATACCGGAACTGCTGATTACGGCGAGGGAAGAAATGGCGGAAAAGCGTTGCAGACAGGTTCTTATGGGCTCCGCCTGAATAAAAAGAATCTGGGAAAAGAATATACCGTGAATGCATGGATCTGTGCAAACGGCACAATTTCTAACAATACGGCGCTGCTGTTTCTGGGACATCATGATCCGCAGAAATGGGCAGGCATTGCGGGCAGCGGTTTGGCTGGACAGTGCAAGATCTGGACGATGGCAGACGGATCGTATACAACGCTTTCCGAAAAAATATCGGTTCCCAGGGCAGAGTGGACCATGATAACGATGCAAAGCGACGGCAGGACGACAATGATTTATGAAAACGGGGAACTTGCAGCTTGGTCAAAGGAAATCACAGACGTTCTGTCCGGAGTGAATCAGGATATTTATCTGTGCGTAAATTTCTGGGATGGCCAGGTACGGGGGCTGATTGATGATGTCAGTGTTTATGATGAATGCCTGACACAGGAGGAGGTTTATCAGCTTTATGATTCCCGCAGCGAAGAAGAAATTCTGGACTCGGAAGGATTTGTGGCGCCAGAAAAAATGACAGTAGTAAGCGGCAGCCAGAAGAAAATTACAGTGACGCTTCCCAAAGGGGTAAAACAAGCGAAGCTTACGTTTGCCTCTGACGATCGTTCGGTAGCCGAAGTCAGCGAGGACGGAACAGTAACTGGTATAGCGCCCGGAACGGCTGTTGTAACGACAAGCGCAACCATTGGAAACACGGCAAAGAGCTGTGATACAGCCATTACAGTCCGAAGCGCTGATGTCGTAGCAGAAGATGGCGTGTTGTATTTTGTAGACTGCGGCAATGAGGATACAGGACTTACAGCGGAAGATCTGTTTGGACAGTACAACCGTACACCGGATCAGAAGCTGGGAGCGGATTCTGTAACAGATAAAACCTGGGGTTGGGGCAAAATTGGTGAAAACGATCCGGAGACAGGTACAAATAAAAAGGCAGACGAGGATTCCAAAGAGTTTACTTATCGTGTTGCAGGAGCGTCTAGCGACTTTTATTATGAATTTGAACTTCCGGAAGAACTATACCAGGTTGAAGTGACTATTCCGTATTTTCTGAGTGGAAGTAATACAAGGACATTTGAAATCCTGGCAAGCAGCGGCGCAGATGGCGCAGTTTATGAGACGGTGGCAAACAATATAAATACGAAACAGATCGACGGTTCGGCAAGGACCTATTCCGCAGTCTGCGCTGCAGACGGAGAAAACCCGCTTCGCCTGTCATTTTTGTCTGATTCGGATGCGTGGGGACCGATTGTCAGCGCGATCCGGATTTCTGAGGTCTCTGTGCAGCCTTATGTGGACGCATTGCAGAAGACGATTGATATGGCAAAATTATATCAGGTAAAGGATTACAGCGATGCGAGCTATAACGTGTTACAGGCAGCGATCCAGAATGCAGAAGAGGCAATTTCATCCATTGCGACTGCAAAGCAGGCCAGAGAATTAGATGATGCGCTGAAAGCAGCGGTACGGAACTTAGAGCCGGGTGTCAACGCGCGGATTGCAAGCTTAAAGGGGACGATAGAGAGAGCAAAAGCCTGCTCCCAGGCGGATTACACGGAGGATTCCTATGCGAAGCTTCAAGAAGCGGTGGAAGCAGCTGAGGCACAGCTTGGCCAGATTGTATCCGTTTCCCAGGCTATGAAACTGGAAGACGCCGTGCTGAAAGCGATGGATGCACTGGTAAAGAAAACGCCTGTGAAGCCGCCTGTAGATAATAAGCCTGAAGATAATAAGCCTGAAGATAATAAGCCAACAGACAATAAGCCGACGGATAACGGGCAGGATAAAAAACCGCCTGTGTCATACCAGGTGACATTTGACAGTGCAGGGGGAAGCAAAACAGCATCCCAGACAGTAGTATCCGGCCAGAAAGCAGCTGTGCCAAAGCAGCCGACACGTGCAAACTATCTGTTTAAAGGGTGGTACGCAGGAAATCAGAACTATGATTTTAATCAGGCAGTGACAGCGAATCTAACCCTTAAGGCAAAATGGACCAAAGTTACCGTGGGAACACCAAAGATCACAAGCGCAAAAAACAGCAAATCAAAGCAGTGCGTTGTAAAGATCAAAAAGGTTTCCGGCGCAGCGGGTTATGATGTAGTATATTCCACGGATAAAAAATTCCGCAAATCTGTAAAGAAGATTAACAGCCGCAAAAATCAGGCTACCATAAAGAAGCTGAAAAAAGGAAAGACCTATTATATTAAAGTCCGGGCTTATAAATACGATTCCAAAGGAAAAAAGATTTCCGGGAAATACAGCACGAAGAAGAAAATTTTAGTAAAAAAATAGGAGGTGCGCAAAATGAAGATACGAGTGAAAAAAGCAGCCGCGGCACTGCTCGCTGCAGCCGTGACTTTTGGGGCGTTTCCTGCGGGAGCTGCGGCAGGGCAGGAATCCGGTGAGGAACAGAATAAAGAACTTCAATCGCTGGTACAGGAAATAGTGGATGATAGCGATGAAAAGGCATACAACGCATCCGGCATTTACAGCGATTCGTGGTACGAGGTTTTAAATGACCAGACAAATGCCAGGAGCCGTGCCTGGAGAGAAGGCATGGTTTCCGGAAATGGAGAAAATGGAGTGATTTCATCCGGTGCGCCCTATCATGATACGATGATCTACCAATATATGTATTTTAATTTCCCATCGGCAGACCCGATTGAAGCGCCAGAGGATGAATATACCTATCTGGAGGAAGCCAGACAGGCGGTGTACAATCTGGATGATTCCTGGAATGTGCATGGCAGGAACAGAACGTATTATTATGCGTACCATCCGGGAGCGCAGATGTCTTTGCAGATGTCTTCCCAGGGAACTGTGTCAGATTATAAGCGCTGGACGAATTATGAGACGGCGGAAGTTGGCGTGCAGTTTACCGATGAGAAAGGGAAGTGGGAACGGCGTACATTTACGTCCCGTGAGGACAATGTGACAGTTACTTCCATTCAGTCTTCTTCCCGTGGAGAGCCTGTCAACATGACGATTTCCGTGGATGATATTTCCAATATGAGCAAGGGCTATAACGGAATGAGCAAAGTATCCGATCTGCGTTACAAAAAGATTGTATCCGATGATTGCAGCTATATCGCTGAAGTGGCAAAATATCCTTCTTATGCCAATAGTGATTTGAAATATGGCGGGTATGCTACGGTCACGTATCTGATTGTAGAGGGAGGAAGCAAAGAAAAAGCGCTGCTTCCGGAGTCCGATACAACGATGAATGTTGGTGAAGAGAATAATCCAGCGATCCGGATTACGGATGCTGACGCGGTTTATCTGATTACAAAATCGAATCGGGACGCTGATATGTGTTCTTACCGGAATTTTGCTGGAAAGAAAAGTTACGATCTTGTAGATCGTCTGGTACAGGAGACAAAAGCTGTGGCAGAAAAACAGGAATACAAAAATCGTGACGGTTCCTTTAGCTACAGCAAAATTTTAGAACCTCATGCAAAGCTTCATGGCGACGCGTTTCGTGCAGCAAAGTTTACGTTAGACGGCGATGAAGAGGACAAAGAGCTTCCGACAGAAGAGCTTTTGCAGAAGCAGGGAGAGGATAAATCCTATCTAAACCATGCGCTTTTGGAGCGTGCCTGGTATGCAGGCCGATACGCGCAGCTTTGTGCGTCCGGCATCTGCGCGTATCGACTGTGTGGTATGTGGACTGGAGAATTTAATGGCGGCTGGCGTTATATCTTTACGATGGACGCCAATGTAAATCTGCAGGGCTCCGCCATGAATACAAATCATATGCCCTATGGGCCACAGGGATATATTACATATTTCCTGCGGCTGGCAGATGATTTCCGTGTAAATGCGGAGCGCGCCTATGGAATGCATGATGCCCTGCAGGTATCGGTTAATTCCGACGGCGATCATGCGCAGGCTGTAGAGTATGACAGGTGGTATCCGTTCCAGTATTGGAATGCAGGAACCAGCTGGTGCCTGCTGCCAATTTATGAATACTGGCAGTGCTATGGAAATCAGCAGATTCCAGTCAGTGATCTTGTAGATTATGATAAACTGCGCTCTGTACTGAGCATGAAAGATGAAGACGGTGACGGGTATTATGAAGAGCTGACAAAAGAAGAGATGGACGCCAAACTTGCCAGAGGATATTTGGATCTGGAGGAGGATATTCTGCTGCCGCTTCTGACGAAACAGTCTAATTTCTGGGAACAGATTGTGACGCCGGAATATTATATGGATAAGGATGGAAAAGCCTGTTATACCCAGGGCAAAACCGCTTTGGAGGAAGGCGAAAGATATATGCTGATCCCGACATATTCTCCGGAAAATAATCCAATTGGCTACAGCAGTACGATTACAGCAAATGCAACGATGGATATTTCTGCTGCTCGCGACGGGCTGAATATGACAATTGCACTGGAACGTGCCGTAAAACGTGACGGTTACGAGCAGGCAGTTGCAAAATGGGAGAACCTGAGGGAGTTGCTGCCGGAATATAAATATGATAATACAGCTTCCGGAGAAGGGGCGCTTCGCGAATGGGCTATGGATGAGTATACAGAGAACAACAATCACAGGCATGTCAGCCATTTATATGTGGCATGGCCAGCCTATGAGACAAAAGAAGATGAAAAGCTCCGCGCTGGCGCAATTCAGTCCCTGATCAACCGTGATCGTTATAATACCGGAGATGCGACAACTGGACATGGATGGGTGCATCGTGCGCTTACCTATGCCAGGATAGAAGATGGAGATGGTGTGCTTGCTTCATTGAAACCGTTGATCACGAATCATATATTTTACAGCTCCATGATGACAGACCACAACAGCGACCGTGGTTCGGATACCTACTGCACAGATACTTCAATGGGATTGGTGGGTACGATCAACGAAATGGTTCTGTTTTCCAATACTGGTAAAATCCAGCTCTGCCCGGCGCTCGGTTCTGACTGGACGAGCGGCTCCATGGACGGTCTAATGGCAAGGACACAGGCAGAAGTGGAGAAATTGAGCTGGAATACGCAGAAAGGCAGAGTTTCCGCCCAGATCCGTTCGGATATCGATCAGACAATTGAGCTGACATCGCAGCTGCCTTGGATACAGGCGGAAGTATCTGGAGCGGCGGCAGAAATCACAGAAGGTGAAAAGATTCTTCTGACAATGAAAGCTGGTGATACGGCAAATATCGAATTTTACCGTGATGCAGCAGATAAAGCATCACTGTCTGAGGCGATTTCGGCAGCACACAAAAAGCTGGACAGCCATAAAGAAGAAGACTCTAACTATGTAAAAGGAGCGCAGGAAGCCTTTGCACAGGCGATTACAACAGCGCAGGCAGTATGGGATAATACGTCGGCAGAGATAACGGAAATCCGTACAGCATTGACGGCTCTGGATGCGGCACAGGTGATGTTTGACGCGGCTTATGACAACAGTATTTCCTTCAAGCTGCCAGAGGGTATCTATACATCGGAACGTTATTTTGCTGCGGTATATAGCGAAAGCCCCTGGCTGGAAATTCGCTACACAACAGATGGTACAGAACCGGCCAGTGATTCGCCCGTACTGACAGGCAGGCGGAGGCTTCCTGCTGGGAAGTCCAGTTACCGGGCAGCCCTTTTTGTCAAAGATTCCGGCGCAAAAATTTCGGAGACAATATCGGCAGAGTATCTGTACCTGAACGGGACAAATCTGGCATATAAACAGAATATCAGTTCGTCACTTCCTTATTGGAATGATCTGGATGTTTCCAAAGCCGTAGATGGAAACAGCGCAACGCGCTGGGCGGTAAAAGGTGACAGCAGCGTTTATGAAGCAGAGCTGACGCTTGAAGAAGAAACGGAATTAAACAGTATTTATATTGATGAATACACAGAAATTGTAGACAATGAAACAAACCGGATCGAGTCTTTTGAACTGTATGCTGAAAAAGACGGACAATATGAACGGATCTATTCTTTTGATGGAAGTAATGTCGGTGAATCAGAGCAGGTTATCTATGATACAACTAGAAGCAGCCATGCAAAATACGCCGCTGTGTTTGAACCGGTAAAAACAGCAAAAGTAAAGCTGGTATGTAAAGCCATAAAAGAAGTATCTATCTGGGAATTGCAGATGTTTCATCTGAAAGAGCCTGTTCCAACAGAGTCTTTGGAGGAAACTATTGCAAAAGCTGCCGCTTTCCAACAGGAGCATTATACGCCTGAGAGCTGGAATTTGCTTTTGTGCGCAGTCAATGCGGCAAAACAGGCGGTAGAGAATGGAACAATTGAAAGCAGCGAACAGGCAGCAGCTTTGCAGACAGCAATCGAAACAGCGATGGATCAGCTTGTGGAAAAGAAAGAAGACAACGAAAAGCCGCCCGTTGGGCCAGATGAAACAACGAAACCGGATAATCCGGCAAAACCGGGCGATCCGACAAAGCCAGACGTCCCATCCCTTAAGCAGGTCTCCATCCAGGGCAAGTCGTCTTATCAGAAAGCATATGGCGCGAAAGCATTTGCCCTGAACCTGACATGTGAAGGGACAGCAAACGGAACACTGGCCTATACTTCCAGCCAGCCCAAGGTGGCGTCTGTCTCCACAGCCGGTACAGTGAGCATAAAATCAACCGGGCGGACGATAATTACGGTGAAACTTGTGTCAGAAACATACCAGGCAGAGCCGTTCCAGGTAACTGTAGAGGTAGCGCCATCGAAAGTCAGCCTGTCTTCTGTAAAGAGCAAAAAGGCAAAGCAGATGACAATTACCTGGAAAAAGCTTGCTTCCAAACAGAATATCTCCGGCTATCAGATTGAGTACAGCAGGAAAAAGAACATGAAATCACCTGTACGGACAGGGGTGAAAAAAACTGCAAAAACAGTTATCATTAAAAAGCTGAAAGCGAAAACATCTTATTATGTACGGATACGGGCTTATAAAAAAGCCGGAAAAGATATCATCTATGGAAACTGGAGCAGTAAGAAAACTGTGAAAGTGAAATAGCATATAAAAATACCCACAGGCAAATTGTTTGCGAATACTGCCTGCGGGTATTTTGTTTTTTGGGGCGCTATTCCAGAATCCACTCCCGGATATCGGATATTTTTAACAGCACAGGGAGCAGCACAAGGCAGATTACGATACCCACCACACCCTGCACGATATTAAATGGGATACCAGCAGCGGAAGAAGCTGCGCCCGCTAAGAGGGCTGCTTTGGTAAATCCGCCGGAAGCAAAGGCGGCCAGGCCAGCTTCATAAAGAAAATACCCGACGACCATAATGGCTTCTCCGATCAGTCCGCTGATGATTATGCCCGCACTGCGGGCGTATGTGGATTTGATTTTGGTTTTTAACAGGCGAAACAGCAGACCGCCGATTCCGGCAGTCAGCGCTTTAATCAGGAATGTCGCTGGCGCCCAGGATATGTAGCCGGAAAAAATATCTGCAAACATAGAGCCAATCCCGGCAGAAAGCGCGCCTGCAACAGGTCCAAGGACTACTCCGCAAAGCAGTACAAGCCCGTCTCCAAGATGAATATATCCGAAGGTGGGGGTGGGGAGTTTAATGATCATAGTGGCAATACAGGTGAATGCAGCCATCAGCGCTGCAATAATCAGTTTCTTGGTAGTTTTGGATGTTTCCATACTTCATATCTCCTTTTCGCTTTTTGGTTTAGGATGAACATATATCCGGCGCTTTTGTCCTGTCCAAAGCTTCCGGTATGTGCCCCCGGCTTTTAAAAGCATACGCGTAATATGGCGTTTGATAAACAGCCAGTTTTGTATAAAATGAGCAGGCCAGAAGAAACTAATCCTTGCAATTTACAACCGGATAAATTAATATAATTGAAGAAGATTTTTATACTTGGTTTGTCCTTGTTTTGGAGGAGCTGAGAAGAGAAAGGTATGGTGTAAAGATAATGGAAAAGAACAAAAAAGTCCGGCATCTTGGCCGGAAAGTAGGTATTTTGGTGGCTTGTATGCTTATCATCTGTATAATTGCGGAAATAAACATCTGTATGCTTATGTTCAATAGGCTTGTTAAGAATATTATGCAGGATCAGTGTGTGGACGGCACGAATATGCTGGAGTATCAGCTTAGAAATTATTCCGGATCAGAGGATATGACGCAGCTTCTGGATGAACTGAAGGAAGTGATGGGCTGTGAATTTACTATTTTCCATGGGGATGTGCGAATGTATACAACTATTCAGCAGGGTGGCGAACGCGCAGTCGGGACGAAGCTTTCGGAGGAGCTTTCCGATATTGTTCTTAAACAGGGGAATTCCTATGTGGGAAGCGCGCAGATCCTTGGGGAAGAGCATCTTTGTTCTTATGTGCCGACAAGGGATGCCGACGGGCAGATTGACGGTTTGATTTTTGCCGGGATTTCTATGGCGGATGTTTCGGAACAGACAAATACGACAGTTATGGTATCCGGTTTTGCGGGACTGGCGCTGGTGCTGCTATCGATTATCCTGCTGATGCTTTATGTAAGGAACGCTGTTTCAAAGCCTCTTTCCAGGCTTTCGGCGCTTGCGCGGACGATGGAGCAGGGCGAGCTGGGGCTAGGCGGAAGCAAAGCCCTGACAGCAGATATCCATTCAAATGACGAAATAGGGCTTTTAGCAAGTGTATTTGAACATACGATTCAGCGCCTGAGGGAATATATTGGAGAGATTTCAAATATACTTTCCGCAATTTCAGACGGCAATCTGGCTGTGCAGACAACGCAAAATTACATAGGAGATTTCTCCGCCATTAAAAAATCTTTGGATGGAATTCTTGACAGGCTGAATCATACTATGGCTCAGATTACGGAAAGCGCCGAGTATGTTTCAAACGGTGCCGAGCAGATGTCTGCCGGGGCGCAGGCGCTGAGCCAGGGCGCGGTGGAGCAGGCTGGTACCGTGGAGGAGCTTGAGGGAACGATGCGCAGCATTTCAGGCCAGGTTGCCCAGACTGCGCAGAATGCAAAAGAGGCAAGCGGAAAGGTTGAACATGTTGGCGAGCAGATTCTGGAGAGCAACCAGAAGATGCAGGAAATGATACGCGCGATGGAGGATATCAACGCAAGCTCCAGCGAAATCGGAAAAATTATAAAGACAATTGAAAGTATCGCTTCACAGACAAATATACTGGCTTTGAACGCGGCTGTAGAAGCGGCGCGGGCCGGCGAGGCGGGAAAGGGCTTTGCAGTAGTTGCGGAAGAGGTGCGCGATCTTGCCGGCAAGAGTTCAGAAGCTTCCAAATCCACGGCAGACCTGATTGAACATTCTATCGAAGCAGTGGAACATGGTACCAGGATTGCAAACGCAGCCGCGGCGCAACTTCAAGCGGTGGCATCAGGAGCAAGCGAAGTGATGGATACCACCAATCAGATTGCGGATGCGGCCAGTATGCAGGCGGAGTCTGTAGCACAGGTTCAGGAGCAGATCAGCCAGATAGCCAATGTAGTGCAGGTCAATTCCGCAACAGCCGAGGAGAGCGCGGCCACCAGCCAGCAGCTTAGTACGCAGGCCGGGCTGCTTAGAAACCTGATCAGTGTGTTTCATCTGAAGGGACAGAAGCGCTGACGATAAATGAATGTATTTTCAGTAAAGAAGGATGTATTATGCCAGGAATTTCAGTAAAAATAATTAAAAAGAATGAAACAACCGCCGCCGTATCTTATGGAGAGGAAGCAGCTTCCCTTGTTTACAGCAGCCGGTACGAGGAAGGCGACCGCATTTCCGTGGAAATCGAAACGGCGCCGTCTTATCTGGTGATTCAGCTGGACGACGCAATTGGCGAATCTCTTGTATATCTGAGTGATCGCGCCATGTCCTTTTCCATTCCATTTGCGGAAAAGAAAATCTGCTATTCCCCGAAGAGTTTCCGGGGAGACAAACACCTGCTTACCGTGCGCTATGCCAGGGAAAGTGAAATTGACGCATATCGGAATCTGGCGTGCAATAAATACGATACCCACGAAGCGGTATGCTGCTATCCCCATGCGTCCGCCAATGTGGAGACCAGGAATGAAGCCGTATTTGCGGCCAGAAATGCGATTGACGGAATCCACGAGAATACCGCCCATGGCGAATGGCCGTATGGTTCCTGGGGCATTAACCGGGACCCCAAGGCAAAGATGCGCCTGGATTTTGGGCGCAGCGTAGGCATAGATACCCTGGTATTTTATCTGCGGGCAGATTTTCCGCATGATTCCTGGTGGACAGAAGCGGAAGTGACGTTTTCTGATGGGACAAAAGAGAGCCTCTTTTTTGAAAAAACAGGCGCGGCGCAGCGTTTTCCGATTTCTCCTCGCCAGATTGAATGGCTGGAGATTGGAAATCTGAAAAAAGCAGAAGATCCGTCGCCATTCCCGGCGTTAGCACAACTGGAAGTCTATGGAACGGAAGTAAAGTAGAAGGGGGAATATGATGAAGGAATATCTGGATATGCTGTCAAAAGAAGCGGCGGCAAAATGGAATAAAATACCGGAAATGACTGCAGAGGAAATCAAGACTGCTTTTGCCAAATCCTGCAGCCAGATCAAATCCTGCCTGCCGGAATTTACCCATAAATTTCAGAATGCCTACAGTGAGGGCGGTTTTTATAAGCCGATTGATAATGTGGACTGGACGACAGGATTCTGGACAGGGGAAATCTGGCTTGCGTATGAATATACCGGAGACGAGGCGTTCCGGGACGCGGCGGAGATACAGATCGATGATTTTTATAAAAGAATCCAGAATAAAATAGCTGTGGATCATCATGATATGGGATTTTTATATACGCCTTCCTGTGTGGCGGGCTATAAGCTGATTGGATCTGAGACGGGGAAGCGGGCGGCGATTCTGGCGGCGGATCAGCTGATCAGCCGCTTTCAGGAGACAGGCGGATTTATCCAGGCCTGGGGCCGGATGGGCGCTCCGGAGGATTACCGGCTGATTATTGACTGCCTGCTGAATGTGCCCCTGCTTTACTGGGCAGCAAAGGAGACGGGAAAGCCTCATTATGCGGAAATTGCTGACCGGCATGTGCATACGGCGCTTGCAAATGTGATTCGGGAGGATTTTTCCACCTGGCATACGTTTTTCTTTGATACCAGGACCGGTGCGCCGGATCATGGGGCTACCTGCCAGGGATACCGGGATGGTTCCGCATGGGCAAGAGGACAGGCCTGGGGAATTTACGGGACGGCTCTGGCATACCGTTATACAAAGCGGCCGGGATATATCGATATATTCCGGGGTGTCAGCAGATACTATATGGAGCATCT
The DNA here is from genome assembly GCA_910588565.1 of uncultured Lachnospiraceae bacterium. Lineage (GTDB taxonomy): Bacteria > Bacillota > Clostridia > Lachnospirales > Lachnospiraceae > Roseburia_B. The sequence goes on along the minus strand of CAJUPF010000002.1, from coordinate 79,308 downwards.
TCCGGAGGATTTAGTTCCATACTGGGATCTGGAATTTATGAGCGGGAACGAGCAGCCAAGGGATTCTTCCTCTGCTTCGATTGCAGCCTGCGGAATGCTGGAAATGGCAAATTATTTAGAAAGCGCGGAAGCTGATTTTTACCGGAAAACGGCAGCAAAATACATGAAATCCCTGTATCAGAATTATGCGGTAAAAGATCCGAAGGAATCAAACGGCCTGGTTCTGCACAGTACCTACTCGAACCATTCTCCGTATAATACCTGCAACCATTATGGAGTGGATGAATGTAACAGCTGGGGCGATTATTTTTATATGGAGGCGTTAATGCGCCTGCATAAAGACTGGGAGGTATACTGGTAAGATGAAAAAATTAGCGGAAATGGCGTACCGGCAGTTCCCTAAGGACGCAAAGACGATACTTGCCACTGCGGACAGGGTCTGTGAGAATCGCTATATCTTTACAGATAAATGGGATTTGGAGCAGGCGCCTTTTGAAATCCGATTTGAAACGGAAATCGACTGGGAGATCGACGCCAACGGGGACCCGGAATATATCTGGCAGTTTAACCGGCACCGGTATTTTATCTGCCTGGGGCAGGCGTATCTGATGACCGGGGAGGAAGTGTATGCAAAGAAGATGGCGGAGCTGCTGGCAGACTGGATTCGCCGGATTCCCCTGACGCCGGAGCATGAGATGAAAGCCTGGAGAAGCCTGGAAGCGGGATTCCGCGGGGAATACTGGACAAAAGCGGTTTCGTATATTCAAGACAGCCCTGCATGGACACAGGAACTGCAGGATTTATATATGGCTTCTCTGTATCAACATGCAGAATATATTGAGAAAAAGCACAGTGACTATAAATACATCAGCAACTGGGGAGTGATCGAAAACCACGGCCTGTTTGAGATTGCCCTTGCTCTTTTGGATTCGGAGAAAAAAGAGCATTATATCCATACGGCTTTTTCGGTACTCTCCCAGGCGGCCAGGATTCAGTTTATGGAGGATGGCGTTCACTGGGAACAGTCGCCGACTTATCATTGTGAAGTAGTGCGCTGCTATCTGGATGTACTGCTTCTGGCAAAAAAGCATGGGATTACAGTACCGGATGAAATAAAACGCACGGTAAGAAAAGCGCTGGATGTTATGCTTGCCTGGAAAAAGCCGGACGGAGCCATGTTTATGAATGGGGACAGCGATGATATCGATATGGCGGAATGCTTTATTTTAGGCGCGTATTATTTTGGCGACGGCAGATATAAATATGCGGCAGAGGGAAACATGGACTTTGAAGCCGTATGGAACTTAGGCTGGGAAGGGATACAGGCTTACGAGGCGCTTCCAATGGAAGAACCGGAAGGTTTGTCGGCGGCATTTTGTGACAGCGGACATTTCTATTTCCGTTCCGGATGGGGAAGGGATGCGAATCTGCTGCATTTTACCTGCGGGACTTTAGGCGCGGGGCATGGGCATTCCGATAAGCTCCATGTGGATCTTGTTATGTGCGGCAGGGATATTCTGGTGGATTCCGGACGATATACCTATGCATGGGCAAATGGAAGGGAACGGTATAAAAATCCCCAGGCTCACAACACCACTATTGCGGACGGCAAGCTGTTTACGGTATGTAAGGATTCCTGGGAATGCAGTAAGTTGTGCCAGCCGGCCAATACGGCATATAAGTTTACAGAAGACTATGAATACGCGCAGGGAGGCCATCTGGGATATATCGAAGACGGTATCTTTGTCAACCGCAGAGTGATCCATATCAAGCCCGATATCTATGTGATTGCAGACGAAATGTATACGGGGGGAACCCATACATATGAGACGTTTTTCCATTTTAATGAAGCGGGGAAAACGGAAGTGACGAAATATGATGAAGCAGTATATCAGGATGCTGTCGGCAAAGTGCAGATTTTCTTCCGATCAGAGACGCTTGAACAGGGAAATGCTAAGGTAGAAAGACAGAAGTCGAACATTGCAAGACATTATAACAGTGAAGAAGAAAATGACTGCCTTGTTGTCACACAGCAGCAGGAAGGTTTTACCTCTCTGTATACGGTGCTTGCAGGCGGCAGTGTCAGGGAATGCAGACGCCTTCCCGTAGAATCGGTATTAAAACACAAGGTATATGAGAGTAAGCTGGCCGAAGCTTTGTCCATTGTAACAGAGGAAACGGAATATATTGTGATTATCTGTCATCAGGAAGTCAATTCCCCTACCGACCTGGCGGGGGTAAAAGACTGTAAAGGCTTTGGAAATGTCATTATATTTGACCGCAGAACAGGCTGCTTCGGCGGTACGGCGCTGCACTGGTAAGTTTATAGATTAGCCATTCAGGTGATTGCGGAAATCCGTCGGGGATATCCCAGTCACCTTTTTAAATACCTTGCTGTAATAAAAAGCGCTTTCAAACCCAAACTGTTCCGCAACCTCATAAATTTTCAAATCCGGCTGCTTTAACAATTCCTTGGATACGGTAATTTTTTTCTGGGAAATATATTCGTTGATGCCGACTCCCATATATTTCTTAAACAGCTGGCTTAAATAATTCGGGCTGACCGAAAAATTATCCGCCAGACCGGAAAGGGAAATCCGTTCGTGGAGATGCTCGGCAATATATTTTTTGGTGTTTTCCACCAGGAAGTTTTTCTGATCCCTGGCATGGATGCGAAATTCCTGGCACAGGCCTTTATCCAATGTATTCAGCCAGTGGATAATGGATCCAATCGTTTTCATGCGGTAAAGAGAACGGTATCCGTCAGGCTCGGCTGCAAAAATAGAATCCGCGATTTCCGCGCCGTTTGACAGCATCGTAAGCGTAAGATGCAGGATACTGCCGGAGACGTCCAAGGCCTGGGAAATATGCACATTGTCAGCGGAAAGCAGCTCTGTGATATCGGACAGCGTTTCATGCAGCGCAGATTCATCCAGTTCTTCAAACGCGCGGGTCAGATCCTTGCGGAAAACAGAATGATTAAATACATTCCGCAGCTGGTTGGCGGCCGGGATTTCTTCCCAGAACAGGATCTGCCTGTCCGGGGAGGTAAATGAGCTGATTTGCTTGGCGTCATAAAAGGAAGAACTGACATCCATAATATTCGTAACCGTCCGGCCTACGGTAGCGGACATAGTTACACTGTAATAGCCAAACAGCATGGAGAAAGTCTTTTGCAGTGCGGTTTCAATCTCCTTTGGCCAATTTGGCAGATCTTTGGTATTGGAGTAGAATAAAACCGCGAAGAAACGGTTATCCAATGGTATAATACGGCACGTCGTATATTTTTCAATCAGTTCCGCAAACATATGCATCGTACTGGTATAAAGGGCATGGTTTCCCTCTCCAGGGTTCCCGGACAGGATTTCAACCTGGGCGACGCAGAAACAGCGGTAATCTAAGTCAATGGACAGGGAGCGGGCCTGTGCCTGATACTGCGCCGGGCTCTCGAACAGATTGTTTAACAGCCGGATAAAGAAACGTTCGGAAAACAGTATAACATCCAGTGCGTTTGAGGATGAAGAGGATTTTCGGGTCAGTACGGACTCGATCACTTCTCTGGCGGACTCTAACGCCTGGGTTAAAAGTTCCGGGGTCAGATCAATTTTGACCAGATAATCTACTGCCTGAAAGCTTAGAGCTTCTTTGGCATAATGGAAATCCTCATAGCTGGTCAGGATAATAAAGACAGGAATCCTGCCATAGATTTCCCGGCATTTTTTGGCAAGTTCGAGCCCGGAGAGACAGGGCATCTGAATATCCGCAATAACAATTTCCGGCATGTGTTTGTCGATCATTTCATAAGCAGCTTCCCCGTTGGCTGCGGTCCCACAGATTTCAAAGCCGAGCGCAGTCCAGTTAATCATGGATTTAAGGCCGATCTGAACCAACGGCTCATCATCGGCAATCAGAACTTTTAACATAATGGATCCCCCGTTTCTAATAATTTTTCTGTTTTGGGCTGGTAAGGCAGCAGGATAGACATTTTGGTAAAGACTCCTGGTTCGCTTGTAATGGAAAGCCCGTAAGCCTCTCCGAAGGTATACTGAATCTGCTTGTGCACGCTGCTGATCCCAATCTGTTTGAAAAACTGGGAACGGCTTGCGGATTCCCCGCTTAAAACAGCGGCAATTTCGTCCGCTTTCATGCCGATACCGTCGTCTGTAATATCGATGCGCAGATCCTTCTGTGAATTCCTGTAAATATGAATGGAAATATGCCCGTTCTGGCCTTTGGGTTCAATCCCATGAAAAATAGCGTTTTCCACCAGGGGCTGCAGCGTAAAGCGCAGGGTCTGGTTCGTAAGAAGGGCAGGATCTTCGATATCATAATCTAAGGAAATAGTACCGCCGTAGCGGTATTTCTGGATGGTAAAGTAGTCGTCTAACAGTGTGATTTCATCTTGTATGGTCACAATGGCGCTGGCGCCCTTCGCGATATTTTTCATAAGATGAGAAAGGGAAGTAGTCATTTCCACAATGCCTGTCGCATTTTGTATGGAAGCCATCCATTTAATGGAATTTAATGTGTTGTACAGAAAATGCGGGTTGATCTGGCTTTGGAGAACTTGAAGTTCATAGTCTTTTTTCTGCTTTTCGTAGGAGATCTTCTGCTCGATCAGATTGGAGATATCCACGGTCAGCTGGTTGATGCTTTTGCCAATATCGCCAAATTCATTGTCCCATTCAATGGAAGCATCCTGTGAAAAGTCTCCGGAAGCAACTTGAAGAAGGCGGCTGCGCAGCTGCTGCACCGGACGGGTCACTGTTCGTGACAGCGAAACAATTAACAGGATTCCAAGCAGGAAAATCAGAAAGAGTATAAAAAGCAAAATCCCTGCAAAGTGGAGCGGCTGTTCAGACAGTAATTTGCTGTCAGCAGCCGGAAGCGTCAGGCTGCAGCCTTCCGCATCTAAAGGAATGGTGATATAAAGCTGTTCTCCCGAAGGCTGCCTGCGCAAAAGAGAGCCGTTGCTAATCTGCGTATCACAACTTGCTTCCTTAAGGCTCTTTAGTTCTTCTGTCTGCAGGATACCCGATTCCGTAATGGCATAATCCTGTTCGCCAAAGGAGAAAAACACAGTCGCATCTTCGGAAACGGCATACTTCTTCGCTGCCTCGATAAACAGGGAAGAGGAGATTTCCGTATAGATAAATCCAATGACCGCAGCGCTGTGCGTATGGTAAATCGGACGGATCACCGGAATAATCTGCGGACGGTTCGATAAAAACGGCTCCTCCTGGAATCCAATGGTAAAATCATAGTCAGAAGCGTTTAACAACGTCTCATAATAAGGAAGCGAGCGTATAACGGCAGGGAAAGGGAGAACCTTGGAGTAAGAAGTATTGGACAGTGTCTGTAAAAAATTCTCTCCTTCCATACCTGCAATCACAATACGGATCACATATCTGCTGGAAAGATTGGAATTATATTCTTCCGTCAGCCGGTTTGCCGCTGCCGCAACAGTCCGGCTGTAATCATAGCTTTCTCTCGGCGTCATAATAAAGGAGGCAATGGCGTTGCTGCTGCGGCACCAGTCAGTCAGATAGATAATATCCCGCAGGGATTCATTGATATCCTCTGCGATAAACTGCAGGTTCCGCTCCGCGGAGTGAATGGAATTTGTAGTAAGGTCTTTGGAAAACATATGATAACTGTATGTTGAGGCGCCGATGCCGACAAGAAGCATCATAACCAGTGTAATTAGAAAAAATCTGCCTTTTATGGATTTGTAAAATGGATGCTTCATATCTACCTCCATAAAATAAATGCATATATGCAATCGCTCTGTGCATATACTACCATACTACAATTGAAAAAATCAATGCGGCACGGGAAATAAATCATGATATTTTGTATTTTATATTAAAAAAAGACATGAATGCGGTCTAAAATGAGAAAAAAAAGAGAAAATGGAAAAGAAATCATAGCATTTGCTATGGAAATCGTAAATTCAGAAGGGTATCATAAAACAGTAGCAAAGCTTACGCAAAAGGCGCAGGCAAAAATTTTATTTAATGGAGGGACTAGAAATGAAGAAGAAAGTAGTGAGTATGTTACTGGTTGCTTCTATGGCAGCGAGCCTCTTCGCAGGCTGCGGCGGCGGAAGCAACGAGCCTGCAGCGGACGATTCAGCAGCGGATGCAGCGGCAGACGATGCAGCGGATGACACAGCAGACGATGCGGCGGCAGACGACGCAGCGGACGATACGGCGGATGACACAGCAGACGATGCGGCGGCAGATGACGCGTCTGGCGATGCGGTTACTCTGAAGTGGGCAATCTGGGATAAGGATACCACTCCTTACTGGGATGCTTTAAAAGAAGGCTATGAAGCTGCAAATCCGGGCGTGACAGTTGAGATGACAGACCTTGGTTCTACCGATTACAGTACGGTTCTTGCAACAGAGCTTTCCGGAAGCGGTTCTGAATTTGACGTTGTTACGATCAAAGATGTTCCGGGATATGCGACACTGGTTTCTAAGAATACCTTAGAGCCGCTTGACAGCTATATCTCTGACGCGGGTATTGATTTAAGCCAGTACGGCGGCGTTGACAGCCAGGTTACAGTAGACGGCAGCCTGTATGAGCTTCCATTCCGGAATGACTTCTGGGTTGTATTCTACAACAAAGACGTATTTGACAATGCAGGCGTTGACTATCCGACCAACGATATGACATTTGATGAGTATGATGAACTGGCAAGAAAACTGACCAGTACAGATTTTGGCTCACAGGTATACGGCGCACACTACCATACATGGAGAAGTGCGGTTCAGCTGTTCGGTGTATTAGACGGCGAGCATTCCGTATTAGACGGCAATTATGATTTCCTGAAACCATACTATGAGATGGTTCTGAAACAGGAAGATGATCAGGTATGCCGCAACTACGCTGACTTAAGCGCAGAAGGCTTACATTATTCCGCAGCATTCTCCAGCGGAGACGTAGCTATGATGAACATGGGTTCCTGGTTTATTTCCACCCTGATTTCCAATATCCAGAGCGGCGAATATGACGCTTCTCTCTGCGGCAACTGGGGCATTGTAAAATACCCGCATGCAGACGGCGTAGAAGCCGGTTCTACACTTGGTACGATTACAGGCCTTGCTGTTACAAGCGCTTCCACTCAGAAAGACGCTGCGTTTGATTTCGTGAAATGGGTATCCGGCGAAGAAGGCGCGGCTGTAATGGCTGGCACAGGTAACTTCCCGGCGCTTGTAAACGACGAGATCTCCGGCATCATCGCTGGAATGGAAGGATTCCCGGAAGACGAAAACAGCAAAGAAGCATTATCTTACAGCAACTTATATCTGGAGCTTCCATATGCTGAAAATGCATCTGAGATCAACGACATTCTTGATACATATCATCTGTCCATCATGAACCGCGAGATGACAGTTGACGAAGGTATCGCGGCAATGAATGACGAAGTAGGAAAACTTTAATATTCGATTGTAATAGTTAGAACAATAACAGGATGGGGCGGGCTTAGGCCTGTCCCATTTTAAAAAGAAAGGGGCGGGGTTTTTCGATGGATGCAAAAAAAGCAGCTCTACTTCAGAAATTAGAAAAAGAATCCTCGGATCTTATGGATCGGATCCGAAGCGAACAAAATATTGACAAGAAAAAAGCGTTAATTGTAAAAAGGGATAAGATCGAACGGAAAGCGGTTGCAATCCGTTATAACAGAAAGATCAGCCGTGAGACCAAAAAAGATCTGGTGGCATATTCCTTTATTGCGCCGAACTTTATCGGTTTTGCCGTATTTACCCTGATTCCGATTGTATTTGCATTCTTGCTTGCATTTCTGGAATGGGATGGAAATAACGCGATTAAATTTGTCGGATTAGATAATTTCCTGCGGCTGCCGTCAGATACGTTTTTTACGGCGGCATTTAAAAATACGATTATTTACGTAGTTGGCACTGTGCCGCTTACAATGATTGCATCACTGGCGCTTTCCATTGTATTGAACCAGAAAATCCGGGCAAGGGGATTTTTCCGTACGGTTTCCTTTTTTCCGTATGTTGCGTCGTTAGTGGCGATTACCGCGGTATGGAGTATGATTTTTCATCCTTCCAAGGGACCTATTAATTACTTTTTGTATTCCGTATGCAATGTTCCGCAGAATGAACTCCCGAAATGGTTCAGCGGAAGTCTTGTTATGGTAACTCTGATATTATTCAGCGTATGGAAATACATGGGATATTATATGGTAATCTATCTGGCCGGGCTTCAGGGAATTTCAGCGGAATTATATGAAGCAGGAAGCCTGGACGGCGCCAATACCTGGCAGAAGTTCCGGTACATAACCTGGCCGCAGCTGCGCTCTACGACGTTTTTCGTCGTTGTTATGCTGACGATCAACTGTTTTAAAGTTTATGATATCGCAGTTATGCTCGCCGGGGGCGGAGACGGCAAGTTAAGCACCTCTGCAACCGTACTGGTATACTACATTTACCAGAATGCGTTCAATTACTGGGATTTAGGCTACTCCAGCGCAATCGCCATGGTATTGTTTGTATTGGTTCTTGTTGTTACACTGGTTCAGTTCCGATATGAGAAGAAACTGAATGAGTAGAGTGGAAAGGAGGAACCAGACATGAATAAAGAGAAAAAATTAGCTTCAAAATCAAGAAATGCCCTGATTGGGAAAATTCTGTTATATATTATCCTGATCATTATTACACTGGCGATGATCGTACCGTTCTTCTGGATGCTTTCCGCTTCGATTAAGTCAGACAGGGAAGTATTCGCATATCCTTTCGTATGGATTCCGGAATCGCCAAGATGGTCAAATTATGTAGATATCTGGACGAAGATTCCGATGCTGAAATTTGCGACCAACACCATTTACCTGACGATCGTTGTTACCTGCCTGCAGCTTCTGACCTCCAGTTTTGCGGCATATTCGTTCTCAAAACTGCAGTTTAAAAGAAAAGAAGTCCTGTTCCTGGCATATATTGCAACAATTGCCATGCCATGGCAGGTGTACATGGTACCGCAGTTTATTATGATGCGTGGCATGGGATTAAATGACAAATTACTGGCAATGATTTGCTTACAGGCATTTTCTGCATTCGGCGTATTTATGATGAAGCAGTTCTATGACGGAATTCCAAGCGAACTCTGCGAAGCTGCCCGGATTGACGGAATGAGCGAATATCAGATCTACGCGAAGATTATGCTTCCGCTGTCCAAACCATCCTTGTCCACGCTGACGATTTTTACGTTCGTTGCGACATGGAATGATTATTTAGGGCCGTTGATTTACTTAAAGACAGAGGCCAAGAAGACCATTCAGTTAGGATTAAAGATGTTTATCGGACAGTATTCTTCCGATTACGGCCTGATTATGGCAGGTTCCGTATTATCTCTGATCCCGGTTATTATCGTATTCCTCAGCCTGCAGAAATACTTTGTAGAAGGTGTTGCGGCAACCGGCCTGAAAGGATAATCAAATGGAGAAAGCCAGAAAAAAGCTGGAATATTTCTGGATGTATTACAAATGGCATGTTATTCTGCCGGCAGCATTTCTGATGATTGCGGCGGGTATCATATATTCATTTTTAGGAGAAGAAGAGATGCTTTTAAACGTGTACCTGATCAATACAGGTACACGTCTGGGAGCGGCGGAAGAGATTGCGGCAGATTTTAAAAAGGAGAGCCATATTGGGGATGGAAAGGTTCTCCTTGATGCAACTCTTTCCATTGATACGCAGGATTTCAATGAAAACGCCTATACAGGATCGTTGGAAAAAATTACCACGGAAGTATTTGCGCATGATTTGGATGTTATAATTGCACCAATGGATGTTGTGGTGTATTATGGGGAGCGGGGCGCGGTTGACGAAGCCGCTGCCCGTTCTCTGGCAGGGAGCAGATGGGAAGAAGCGTTTGGCATGGAAGAGCCGCTTTATATCTGCATACTGAACAACAGCGGGCGGAAAGAGATGGCGGAAGAATTTGTCAGCTATATGTTACAGAGCCGGAAGCCATAGCGCAGACTGCCCGAGCCAGGCATAGAGCGTACACCGCAGCGGAGAAGAATTGGAGGAATATGATGTCAAAACTGTTTGATTATGAAAATCCTGTGTGGAATTTTGTTGGAAAATTAGTAGATTTATTGATTCTGACCGGATTATGGTTTGTATGTTCCATTCCGGTCATTACTTTCGGCGCGTCTACAAAAGCATTGTACACAGTAGCGCTGCGTCTGACAAAGGATGAGGAAAGCTATACTATATCTTCTTTTTTCAGGGAGTTTAAAAAAGACTTTGCAAACAGTACGGTTTGCGGACTGGCAGCCCTTGCCCTTGGGGTGTTTCTGGCAGCGGATTTATACGTCTATTGGAACATGTCAAGTAAGCTGGGGGCGTTTTTATTTGCCTTTTTCTTTGTAATGGCGCTGCTCTATCTGATGACATTTGTATATCTGTTTCCCATGATGGCGGTAACAGAATACAAGGGTGTGCGCCTGGTTATGGTATCTTTTGTAACATCGCTGAAGAATCCGGGATGGTCTGTCCTGATGATCCTTGTCATGGTGGTTATGGTCGTCTTCGGATTATTTGTGGCAGCGCCGTTTCTGGTTATTGGAATCGGGCTTGCCGCCTATATACAGTGTAAAATCACCGTATTGGTGACAAAACATTATCATATAAAAACACAACAGGAGGAAAACTGAACGTATGTTATATCCACAATTAAATGAAGCAAGGGCGCTGATTGATTTGTCAGGCGTCTGGCAGTTTGCCCTTGGCAGTGAAAATCTGGAAGAAGAGAAATTAAAAAAACCATTGGAGAATCCGGAAACCATGGCGGTTCCCGCGTCCTACAATGATCAGAAAGCGAAGGAGCAGTTCCGGGATCATTACGGATATGCGTATTACCAGACAACATTTCAGGTGCCGCGTACCCTGCAGTCAGAGCGGATTATGATTCGCTTTGGATCAGTCACCCAGGCGGCAGAGGTCTGGCTGAACGGAGAACTTCTCTGTAAGCATAAAGGCGGTTTTCTGCCGTTTGAAGCAGAATTAAACGGAAAAGTCCGTCCGGGAGACAATCTTCTTGCAGTCGCGGTAGACAACCGGGTCGATTTTTCAACGCTTCCGGTAGGAAATGAAAGCGCGCAGGCAATGTTCGGGGAAGAATTATCTCCATTTGACAGTGTTAAAAAGACCAAAGTGAAGCCAAAGAACTACCCCAATTTTGACTTTTTTAATTATGCCGGAATCCACCGCCCGGTTAAGCTCTATACGACGCCAAAGCAGTATATCGCGGATATCAGCATTGTGCCGGAAGTCAGGGATAAGGATGCCGAAGTAGCGTACGACATCAGCTGCCAGGGTGAAGGGGAACTGGAACTTATCCTATTGGATGAAGCCGGGAACCAGGTGGCAGAAGCAAAAGGCGCTGCCAGCGGAGCGCTTACGATTCCTTCCGTACATCTCTGGGAGCCAGGCGCGGCCTATCTGTATACCGCAGTTGTGAAATTCGGCGCAGATACTTATGCACAGACCTTTGGGGTACGCTCTGTGGAAGTAAAAGAAGATAAGTTCCTGATTAATGGAAAACCATTCTATTTCAAAGGCTGCGGCAAACATGAGGACAGCGAAGTGCATGGAAGGGGCATGGATGAGCCGCTGAATGTAAAAGACATTGCGCTGATGAAATGGATGGGAGCGAACTCTTTCCGCACCTCTCACTATCCGTATTCGGAAGAGATGTTAAACCTCTGCGACAGAGAAGGTATTGTGGTTATCGGAGAAACGCCTGCAGTCGGGCTGAACTTCCCGAATCTGAAAGAAGACTGGTATAAAGACTTAAGCCGTACGAAGGAGCATCATGGAGACGTGATCAAAGATATGATTGCAAGGGATAAGAACCATCCTTCTATTGTGATGTGGTCGATTGCCAATGAACCGGATACGGCTGCAAGATCAGAAAGTTCATATGACTATTTCAAACCGTTATATGATTTGGCGCATGAGCAGGATCCGCAGAACCGCCCGGTAACTGTCGTTGTATGCAACAATGATTATCTGAAGGATATTGTGGCTCCGGCAATGGATGTTATCTGTATGAACCGCTATTATGGCTGGTATATCTTCGGCGGAGATCTCGACGCGGCCAAACAGGCAATGACGATCGAGATGGAATACTGGAAAGAAAAGAAGAAGCCCGTTATTATTACAGAATATGGTGTGGATACCGTACCCGGACTGCATTCTGCCGTTCCGAATATGTTTACAGAGGAATATCAGACAGAGTATTATAAGGTCATGAACAGGATACTCGATCAGTACGCGTTTGTAGTTGGCGAGCACACCTGGAATTTTGCGGATTTTGCGACAATTCAGGGACTGATGCGCATAGACGGCAACAAAAAAGGACTCTTTACCAGAGAGAGGCGGCCCAAATACGCAGCGCATTATTTTAGAGACCGCTGGCTGAATATCCCGGATTTCGGTTATAAAAACTAGAAGTTTTAAAAAACTTTTTCCATGTTTTAACTATAATCCAGGCTTCAATTTACAGTAGACAAACGGTAATATTTTTATTATAATAAACGTAGCGTAATCAGGCAGGCTTTGTCTGCCTGATTACTGGGCAGTTCATGCACAGTTACGAATTGTTTTGACATTTTTTTTCAAAAGTGTTATCTTATTAGAAAAATATGTTACAAAAAGATATGTTATAGTGAGGAGTGACATGGATAAGAAGCAGATATTGATTGTCGATGATGAAGAGATCAACCGCCTGATACTGGATGGAATGTTTGAAGACAGGGATACATATGAGACAATTGAAGCGGCAAATGGGCAGGAAGCAATTACCCAGATTGAGAGCAATCACAATATTGTGCTGATTTTACTTGATATCCTGATGCCGGTTCTGAATGGCTTTGCAGTGTTGGAATATATGAAGGAACACGACCTGTTGGATGAAGTTCCAGTCATACTGATTACAAGTGAGACAATCGGAGACAGTGAAGATAAGGCATATTCGTATGGCGTGGCGGACGTAATACATAAGCCTTTTTATCCGCATATCGTTCGTAAGAGAAGTAAGAATATTATTGAGCTCTACCAGAGCAAACAGAATATGGCGATACGCTTAAAGGAGCAGGAAGAGATGCTTTTGGCCAAGCAAAAGGAGATCAATGAGGCCAATGAATTTATGATCGACGCGCTCAGCTCTGTAGTGGAATCGAGAAGTGCGGAGACGGGCGAACATACCAAGCGCATCAAGTATTATACAAGGGTATTGCTGAACTATTATCTGAAACAGTTTCCGGAGACGGATCTGACCGAATTTCAGGTAGATCAGATTGTCAGGGCATCCGCGCTGCATGATATTGGCAAGATCGGAATACCGGATGCTGTGCTGAACAAGCCGGGCCGCCTGACAGATGAAGAATTTGAACTTATGAAGACGCATACGACGATTGGCTGTGATATACTAAAGAAGTTCTACCGGAAAGAAATCAGTGAGTTTGACAAATACTGCTATGAGATTTGCCGCCATCATCATGAAAGATGGGATGGCCGGGGATATCCGGATCACCTGGCGGGAGATGATATTCCAATCAGTGCGCAGGTTGTTGCTGTCGCAGACGTTTTTGACGCATTGGTAAGCCCGAGGGTATATAAGAAATCATTTTCACCTGATACCGCATTTCAGATGATTCTGAATGGCGAGTGCGGTCAGTTTTCTGAGAATATACTTATGTGCCTGAGGCTTGCAAAAGAGGATTTTTTCCAGATTCTGGATGAATTGGATTCAGAGAATGTTTCCTGATATTTTAAATGGACGAATTCTGTTACAGTGCGGCCAAAGGCCGCTGTAACCAGCGGGCAGCAAAGAAGCTACAGATTTTTTGCTGTCTTTTTTTGCCATAGGATATATTTGTACAGTGCAGACTGCAGCTGGCAGGCAATTGCGCAGGAGGGTATCATGGAAGTAAATGAAAGCTGTATATTTCCGGCGGAAGATGCATTGGAACTGATTCTGATGTTTGACCGTGCAGGGATTGTCACTTATGCAAATACAGCGGCGGAAGTGAAGTTAGGGTATGAAGGAGGACTTTGCGGAATTCATATCAGCAAAGTCTTTCCAGGTGCATTTGCGCAGGGTGAGGATAGATTAGAGACAGAGTTTTCCTTTGGAAAAGAAGTCAAAAAGCTGGCGGCTTACCGGGGAAACCGCACTTGCTTCCCGGTGGAGGCAAGGATTTTACTCCAGGATAAGCCAGAGCCGGAAGTTCAGGGACATTTCAGAATGTCCGACAGGGAAAGCGGCGATTTTGGGATTTATATATGCATGGCGGTTGATATCCTGGAAAAGGAATTTTTAAACCGGGAGATCAGCCAGGTGAAACAGGAAGCGCAGCTGGCTTTAAAAGTCAAGTCGGAGTTTGTGGCAAATGTAACACATGAACTGCGGACGCCTGTCAAGGAATACTGGGCAATATTAAAGTCCTGCTGGGGGAAGATTTGGATAAGCAGACCATACGGGCGCTGCAGATGATGGAGCGCTGCTGTGGCGATATGAATAAAATTATTGACAACATTCTGGATTTTTCCAAACTGGAAGCCGGAAAATTTACATTAGAACCCCGAAGGTTTCATTTCAGGAATATGCTGGATTATGTGAGGAGCAATCACATCAATAAGCTGACCGAGAAGGGACTTGCATTTTTTATGACGGTATCTCCCCGGATACCGGAATATGTCATTGGGGATGAACTGCGTATCGTTCAGGTTCTTGGAAATCTCTTGTCCAATGCGCAGAAGTTTACTTCGGTGGGCAAGATTACTGTGGAAGCGGTATTGACAGCCCAGGTGAAGGACAAAATAGAATTGTTTTTTATGGTAAAAGATACCGGGATTGGGATTGATATTGAGGATCAGGATAAACTGTTTCAAAGCTTTTCGCAGGTGGATGCGTCTATTTCCAGGAAATATGGCGGCACCGGGCTTGGACTGACGATCTGTAAGCAGCTCGTGGAACTGATGGGCGGCAGGATTGAAGTGGCAAGTGAGAAGAATAAAGGAAGCACATTTTCTTTCTCGATTTGGGTAGGTGTAAGTGAAGAAGATGAAAGTTTACTGCAGCCAGATCATATAGATATGCCTTTGGATATGGCAGCATTTGAAGACGAGGCCATAGAGGACGCCAGGCAGTTTGGCACACGGGAGAACCGCAAAAACCTGGAGAAGAATTTATCAAAGCTGATTCTCTGTGTGGAGATGGAAAACTGGGAAAAGGCGGAAGTATTTATGGATACGGTCAGGCAGCTGACCCAGGAGGCGCCGGGAGAGGTCAGGCGCATGGTATTACGGCTTAAGATGGCGGTCCAAAAAGAAAATTATGACAGAATAATGGCTGACTTTGCAGAATTATTCAGGGTTTTGCAGATACAGGGAGGTGGATAGGATGGATAAGATTCTGATAGTAGATGATGTGGAATCGAACCGTCTTATTCTGGAAGAAATTATTCAAAGTATCGGCTGTTACCCGGTTTTGGCAGAAAATGGAAAGGCTGCGCTTGCGGCGGTGCCGGAAGTATCGCCGCAGCTGATCCTGACAGATATTTCCATGCCCGTGATGGATGGGTATGAATTGTGCAAAGCAGTAAAGAACAGCAGAAAGACAAGGCATATTCCGATTATATTTATTTCTGCTTTTGATGATCCGCAGTCTATTGTGGAAGGCCTTTCTTATGGAGGGGAAGATTATATTACCAAACCGTTTGTCCCGGAGGTAATTAAAGCGAGGGTGGGAGTGCATCTTGGCCTCGGCGCAGCGAAGCGGGAGCTGATGGAGATGAACCGGAGGCTTCAGGTTTCTGTGAACGAGCAGCTAAAGCAGATGGAGCAGGAGAAAAAAAATGTTCTGTATGCGCTGGCGAATATTGCGGCGCAGAATGCCTGCTGTGATAAGGGACATACGGAGCGGCTGAAGCGCAACTGCCGGATTTTAGCGCAGGGGATGCAGCTTTCGCCGCTGTTTGAAGATAAGGTTTCAGATATGTTTATTGATGCGATAGAGCTGGCAGCGCCGCTTTGCGATATAGGAAATATTGGAATTCCAATGGAGATCCTTCAGAAAAAGGCGGAACTGACCGAAGAAGAAACTGTAATTATACAGAAACATCCGAAGATAGGAGCGCAGCTTTTAGAGGAACTCTATCGCGGCAATGAGTATAATGATTTTATAGGCATTGCTGCTGATGTAATACGCCATCATCATGAGAACTGGGATGGCAGCGGATATCCTGACAGGCTAAAGCAGGATGGGATTCCGCTGGCGGCGCAGATTGTTTCCATTATGGAGCGGTACACGGCTCTGACGGAGGATATGGACTGCTCAAGAGAAGCGGCTCTTGCGGCGCTGGAAAAAGATGCAGGCGTAACGGTGAATCCCGATATATTTGATATATGTTTCAAAATCTCACGTCAATTATACTGAAAGACAGATAGGCAGCGATGGAAAATTGCTGAATAGACAGGAGCATGATTATAACAGGAGGAATGACGTTTTGATAACGGAGGAAGAGTTTAAACGGGTTTCAGTTTATATGAAAGATAATTACGGCATAGATATGAGCCAGAAAAAGGTGATTATCAATGGACGGCTGGAGAATTATCTGAGAAAAAGCGGCTATAGCAACCTGAATGCCTATATGGATGCCCTGAAAAGGGACAGGAGCGGACAGCTGGATAAGATGCTGGTGAATCTGCTTACCACGAACCATACATATTTTATGAGGGAGTTTGAACATTTTGAATACTTCCGGAAAGTTGTACTTCCCTGGCTTAAGACGAAGGAAGCGGCCAAAAAAGATCTCCGTATCTGGTGCGGAGCGGCTTCCACAGGGGAAGAGCCTTATATGATAGCGATGGTGCTCTCGGAATTTTTTGGAATTGAGAGAGATAAGTGGGATATGAGGATTCTGGCGACAGACGTATCCACGCGGGTGCTGCAGCAGGCCGTCGCAGGCGTGTACAGTGCAGAACAGCTCCGCAATCTCCCGAAACAGTGGGTCAAGAATTTTTTCAAGCCTGTTGCAGGCGGGACGCAGTACCTGGTAAAAGATGAACTGAAACAGCAAGTTCTTTTCCGTAAATTTAATTTGATGAATCCTCTGCCATTCCGTAAAAAAATGCATACGGTATTTTTACGGAATGTGATGATATATTTTGATGAACCTACTAAGAACGCCCTTCTTCAGAGGGTATATGAATGTCTGGAACCTGGCGGATATCTGTTTATCGGAACGACTGAGACGCTGGATCGGAACAGCACGCCGTTTCAGATTATTCAACCATCAATATTCAGGAAAAAGGAAGGATAGGATATGCGACTCATTAAGGTTTTGATTGTAGAAGATTCCATTGTATTCCGGGAATTGCTGGTTCAGACCCTGGGCAGGGATCCTTCCATTCAGATTGTGGCGACTGCAAAGGACCCTTTTGAGGCCAGAGATGCGATTGTAAAATATAAGCCGGATGTTATGACGCTGGATGTGGAACTTCCAAGGATGAATGGTATTGAGTTTTTGCGGAAGCTTATGCCGCAGTACCCGCTTCCTGTTGTAGTGATCAGTTCATTAAGCGATAAGGTATTTGATGCGATGAGTGCAGGCGCTGTGGATTTTGTTGCCAAACCAGCCGTATCAAATCGGATGCAGTTGGAAGATTTTATTAAAAACGAGTTATTGGTAAAGATTAAGATCGCTTCTTCCGCCCAGGTCAGCAACCTCAGGCGGAAGACGATGATACAGAAGCAGCAGACGTTTACCCATACAGGGAAGAAGGAGCATGTCGTTGCAATTGGCGCTTCTACAGGAGGCACAGAAGCAATTTTTGACGTCGTGAAACAGTTTGGAACAGATATTCCGGGAATTGTGGCGACTCAGCATATGCCGCCGGGATTTACGGCAATGTATGCGAAGCGGCTCAATGATCAGTGCCGCATTGCGGTAAAAGAGGCCCAGACTGGCGACAGGGTATTGCCGGGACATATGCTGATTGCACCCGGCGGTGATATGCATATGCATCTTGTCAATGTAAACGGCGTGTATCAGGTAGAATGTAAGAAGGGTCCGCGGGTAAACGGGCATTGCCCATCTGTGGATGTACTCTTTGAATCCGTTGCAAAAGCTGCCGGCTCTGCCGCGGTGGGAATTATCCTGACCGGAATGGGCGGTGACGGCGCAAAAGGATTGCTGGCTATGCGAAAAGCCGGCGCAAGAACCATAGGACAGGACGAATTGACCTGCGTGGTTTATGGAATGCCCAAAGTTGCGTATGATCTGGGGGCTGTAGAATTTCAGGAGAAACTGCCTGATATTGCAGATCGGACATATGCATTGTTAAATAGAATGTAAAGGAGGAAGAGTATGAAAATTCTGCTGGCAGAAGATGATTTTGTTACAAGGAAGACAATGCTGAAGTTACTGTCCAAATATGGCGAATGCGATGTAACTGTGGACGGAATGGAAGCAGTCGATGCATTTATGATGGCATTGGAAGACAACGCTCCCTACAACCTGGTTTGTCTTGACATTATGATGCCGGTTATGGATGGATATCAGGCGCTGATAGGTATCCGTAATCTGGAAAAAGAACGAAATATTCCGGAAGATGAAAGAGTAAAGGTTATGATGACTACGGCCTTAAACGATCAAAAAAATGTCAAAATGGCATTTGAACTAGGCTGTGCGATTTATTCGGGTAAACCCATTGATGAAGCAAAGTTTGAACAGGCGCTAAAGAGATTAAATCTGATTTAGGCGACAAACGGTTTATAGCGTTTTTTTAACGCATATAATATAAAGAATACGCAGGAAAGGAGAAGGATATGGCTGAGGAATTTAATAATGAAGGCATGCTTGATATTTATCTGTTTGAGAACCAGCAGTTGCTAGAGCAGCTTCAGGAAATGGTTTTAGAGCAGAAAGATGAGGAATGTTTTGATGAAGACAGCATCAATGAAATATTCAGAACAATGCATACCATTAAAGGTTCATCAGGAATCATGATGTTTGACAATATAACGGCTGTATCACATAAGCTGGAGGATGTCTTCTATTTTTTAAGAGAATCCCATCCTGACAATGTGCCCCACATGGAACTGGTAGAGCATGTTCTGGCAGTAGAGGATTTTATTTCAAATGAAATGGATAAGATAAGCAATGGTGATCCGGCTGATGGTGATTCTTCCGAAATTGTAGCAGACCTTGACACATTTCTGACAAAAATTAAAGGCGGAGGAAAGGGTGCAGAGGCAGGAACACTGCCATCCGGCAATGTCCAGGAAGAAACGAAACAGTTTTATATCGCGCCGACAGCTACAGAAGCCAGCCGTTTTTTTAAGATTTACATAACGTTTTTTCCCGATACGGAAATGGTAAATGTCCATGCATACAAAACCGTATACGCATTAAAAGAGATTGCAGAGGATTTATTGTATTCTCCGGAGGATATTATCTCGGATGAAAGCAGTGCGGAAACGATTCTGAAAGATGGTTTCAGAATTCTTTTACAGACGCAGAGTGATGTGGAAGAAGTCAAAAAGCAGATCGGGGAAGGATACGACATTGAGAAGGTGGATATCTTTGAATGCAAGGCGGAGGAATTCCTTCAGGGGTTTGATTTTGGAGGAAAGGAAACGCAGATCGATCTGGAATCCAGTGTAGAGGAGATCGAAGCAAAGACAGACGCTTCCGGTAAGAAAGACGTGGCTGTGACAGAGGTGCCTAAGAAGGCCAGCCCGGTGCCGGGTGATTTTGTTATCCAGTCCAAAGAGCCGGGCAAGCAGAAGAAACTGGCAAGGGATAAACCGAAAGCGGAAAAAGCATCGTTTATCAGCGTCAATGTCAGTAAGATGGATCAGCTGATGGATTTAATCGGGGAGCTGGTGATTTCAGAATCCGTAGTATTGCAGAATCCGGATTTGAAAGTGCCTGGGCTGAATTTGAGTAACTTTACGAAAGCTGCAGCCCAGATGTCCAAAATTTCTACCGATTTGCAGAATGTAATTATGTCTATGAGGATGGTTCCTCTAACGAATACATTCCAGAAAATGAACCGTATTGTATTCGACGTTTCCAGAAAACTCGGAAAAGATATCGAGTTTGAAATGGTTGGAGAGCTTACGGAAGTAGATAAGAATATTATTGAGCATATTTCCGATCCTCTGATGCATATGGTCAGAAATGCCGTAGATCACGGTATTGAGACAAATGAGGAGCGAAAGGAATGCGGCAAGACAGAGAAAGGCCGGGTTACCTTATCGGCCAAGACAGAAGCAGGGAAGGTCTGGATCAGCGTAGAGGATAACGGAAAGGGGCTTGACAGGGAAAAGATACTTGCCAAGGCCAGAAAACAGGGATTGCTGGATGACAGCAGGCCGGAATCCGCCTATACGGATAAAGAGGTGTTCCAGTTTATTACCCAGCCAGGGTTTTCTACGAATGAAAAAGTAACGGAGTATTCAGGACGAGGCGTTGGAATGGACGTTGTCGTTCAGAATCTTCAGGCCGTTGGAGGCGTGCTTGATATTGACAGCACTGCGGGGGAAGGCAGCACGATGAGTTTAAAGATTCCGCTGACTCTTGCTATTATCGACGGAATCGTTATGGAAACAGGCCATGCTTCTTTCGTACTGGAAACAGGCGTTATCAAAGAGTTTGTCCGGGTGAAAGAAGATATGATGATTCATGAACCAAACGGCGAGGAATATATTATGATTCGGGGCGAATGCTTCCCGGTATTGAGACTTGGCGACTGGTATGGTATGGAGAGGGATAGTTACCAGCATTCTGTGGAAGACGGAATGATGCTGATTGTCAAGATGGAAGATCGGGAAATCTGCCTTTTTGTTGATAAGCTGATTGGTGAACAGGAGATTGTTGTAAAACCAATTCCTTCTTATATCAAGAAGGTCAAAGGCCTGTCTGGTTGTACACAGCTTGGCGACGGCAGTATTGCTTTGATATTGGATCCTGCCGGGCTAATGTAAATCTATAGAAAGGAACGGTGTATCCATATGGATGAGTTAAGCGAGTTGAAAAAACAGGCAGAAGATGCCCTGACCGCTGCCAATGAGGACAGCTCCCCAAAATGTAAGTACATGACTTTCAAATCCGGAAATGAGTTTTTTGGGCTGAAAATCCAGTATGTCAATGAGATTATACAGATACCGCCGATTACGGCGATCCCAAGAACGGAAGCATACATTAAGGGGCTGATCAATTTAAGGGGAAAGATTATTCCTGTTATTGATGTCCGGTTGCGTTTTAACCAGGAACCGCTCGAATATGACGACAGGACCTGTATCATTGTAGTAATTGTAAACAATATGACGGTCGGCCTGATTGTAGAGCAGATTGCTGAGGTAATTGAAATCAAGGAATCGAATATACTGCCTCCTCCAAAGCGGGGACATGCAGACAGAGTGGACAATAAATTTGTATATGGTATCGCAAGAGTTGGAAATTCTGTGAAGCTGCTGTTAGATCCTGATAAATTACTTAATGATGAAGAAATGTCATCGATGGAACAGGCAAACAATACTATGATTGCAATGAAAGATTGAGAGGTATGAGAGATGAATAACATGAAGATAAAAACTAAATTGATTATTGGTTTTTTTATTCCAATAGTTCTTACAATCGTGAACGTGCTTCTTGCAGTTTCGATTAATAATAATGCTGTGGATACACTAAAACGGCTGAATGAGGAAGCGTCAGAAAAAACGGAGCAGACCTTGGAAGAGGATCCTAATGTTTCAGCTGAAGAAAGAGCAGTGATTATGGATCTCTTAAACGATTCTTCATCGAGCAGAATGGATAATTTATCTAAAACGATGTCGCTATCCAGTGGAGTCAGCATCGGCCTTCTGCTGGTATCTGTCATTATTACGCTTGTGATTGCGACAATGCTGATCAAATTGATTGCGCAGTCTGTGAGCGAATTGTCAAGGGCGGCAAAAGAAATTGCTATGGGGCATGTTGATATCGAGATGGTTAAATTCCATAATGATGAATTTGGTGAGCTGATCGATGAATATACGGCAGTAATCAACAATGTGAAATACCAGTCCGAGATTGCGGAAGAAGTATCCAACGGAAATCTGACAATTACAGTTACACCAAAGTCACCCAGGGACGTGCTTGGCAATTCCTTAAAGAAACTGGTTGATGATAATTTAAACGCTCTTTCTAATATCAGCGATGCGGGAACGCAGGTTACAATCAGTTCCACACAGGTAGCAAGTGCAAGCCAGGCGCTGGCACAGGGTTCAACGGAACAGGCAAGCGCTATTGAAGAGATTACGGCATCGATTGATGAGATCGCAGAGAAGACAAAAGAGAACGCAGAACAGGCAAATGAAGCGGCAACTCTGGTTATCCAGGCAATTGAAGATGTAAAACGCGGCAACAAGCAGATGGAAGATATGGTTACTGCTATGCATGATATCAATCAGTCTTCTGAGAGCATTTCCAAGATTATTAAAGTAATTGACGATATTGCGTTCCAGACCAACATTCTTGCATTGAATGCAGCTGTTGAGGCAGCAAGGGCTGGTGAAGCAGGCAAGGGATTTGCCGTAGTTGCAGAAGAAGTCAGAAGCCTTGCAGCAAAGAGCGCATCTGCAGCAAAAGAGACAGCGGCATTGATCGAAGATTCTATCAACAAAGTAACACAGGGTTCCAATATTGCGGACAGTACGGCAAAAGCATTAGAGGCAATTACCAATGTTGTTCAGGAAAGTGAAGTTATTATCAATGGCATTGCAGAATCTTCTAACTACCAGGCAACAGCAGTATCCCAGATTGAGCAGGCAATCACACAGGTATCTCAGGTAGTCCAGACCAATTCAGCTACCAGCCAGGAATGTGCGGCAGCCAGCGAAGAATTATCCAATCAGGCATCCAGAATGCGGGATATGCTCTCTATTTACAATTTGGGGAATGGAAGCGCCGGAGGTTCCCGCAAGAATATGCCGTCACCTTCTGTAGACAGCATGGGCGATCCGGTGATTTCTTTAGAGGATGATTTCGGAAAATATTAAAGAGGTGTATGTATGAGTTTTTTTGATGAATTACGGACTTTGGGCGTAGATATTGACGGGGGATTAAAGCGTTTAAATGGCAATGAAAAGCTTTATACCAGGTTATTTGGTACATTTGTCAAAACAATAAAGGCTAATGCGATTGACATGGATTTTGATGCCGCAGATTTGACTCCTGTCATTGAAAAGGCCCATGCGATTAAAGGGACGGCAGGGAATATGTCTATTACGCCGCTGTATGAGTCTTACAATGAAATTTTAACGCTGCTGAGAACAGGAAAGCCGGAAGAAGCAAGGCAGCTTCTGCAAGACGTTCAGCAGGTGCAGGAAGATATTATGAGCTGTATTGAAAAAAATATAGGATAAATGATTGTATTTCGCATCAGGGAGCATTCTTTTATAAGAATTGTATGAGTGTGAAGCATAACAGTATTTTAGCGTGCCTGGGCATTCCAAACGAGAATGTTCAGGCATGTTTTTTCATATAGTTCTAAAAACGGGAATTTTTTATGAGTAATGCAAAAATTGAAAATCTCTTGAATCTTGCACTGGATGCCACATCAGAAGAGCGGGAGAAATCTCTGAATCTGGGAACTGGGTATTCATCGGAGGAACGAACCTGGGAAGTGATTGTACGGTTCGTGCGGGATGGATTGGAACAGGTGGACGCGCTTTTGGCGTCATTTGGATTTGAGACGCGGCGCTCTGCTGTTACAAGGCTGAGCAATTCGTATGCTGTTCTGATCCTGCCGGAGTCTTTCGTGGACACAGTGGCGGAATTGGACGGGATTATTTATATGGAAAAGCCAAAGAGGCTCTTTTTTGCGGCGGATTCGGCAAAAAGAGCCTCCTGTATTACATCGCTGCAGTCTGGCGGCTCTGCAGCTATGGCAGAGGCTATCACACTTACCGGAAAAGATTGCCTGGTAGCGGTAATTGACAGCGGAATTGATTATGCGCACCCGGATTTTTGTAATGCGGACGGCACTACCCGGATTGCTGCGCTGTGGGATCAGACTCTCAATGCGGAAACTTTAAATGAAAGAAGAACAGAAGAAGCGGTGCAGATTACCTACCGTCCGCCAGAAGGATATGCGGACGGCGTATTATTTACAGAAGAAGTATTAAATCTGGCGCTGGCTGAACAGGACTTGGCGCTTCGGCGGCAAATTGTGCCCAGCCGTGATACATCCGGCCATGGGACGCATGTGGCAGGAATTGCAGCGGGAAACGGCAGGGCGTCTGTGGGAAGATACAGAGGCGTCGCATATGAGGCCAGTTTACTGATTGTTAAACTGGGGGCGCCGGGGGAAAATACTTTTCCTAAAACGACAGAACTGATGAAGGCGGTGGATTTTTGTGTCAGGACAGCAGAAGAGCGGAACCAGCCGGTAGCAATTAATCTGAGTTTTGGCAACAACTACGGCTCTCACAGCGGAACAAGTCTGGTGGAGTCATTTTTAAATGATATGGCGGATCGGCACAGATGCAGCATTGTGGCAGGAACAGGAAATGATGGCGCGGGCACCGCGCATTACGAAAACCGGATAGGAAGCGGGGAAGTTTGGGATGTGGAGCTTGGGGTCAGCAGTTATGAGAGCAGGCTGAACCTGCAGATTTGGAAGCGGTATCAGGATGAGCTGCGGGTGGAAGTGCTGCTGCCGGATGGAAGAACCAGCGGGCAGTTAATCGGGCAGGGGACTTTGCGGGTGCAGTTTGAAGCAGTGGAGCTTTTGATTTTTTATGGAGAGCCGGTTCCTTACAGCATGTATCAGGAAATATATATTGATTTTATCCCCAAAATGCAGTATATTCCCTCTGGCGTGTGGAAAATCCGGCTGACAGCAGGGAATATTGTGGATGGAGTATATGATATGTGGCTTCCGTCGGGCGGCGTGATGAATGCGGGAACCGGATTTTTATATCCCTCGGAAATACGGACTTTGACAATTCCATCGACTTCACAGAAGGTAATCAGTGTGGCGGCATATGATTCCAATACCGACAGTACAGCAGCTTTTTCCGGGAGAGGCTACACGGCGTGGACCAATCAGGTGAAGCCGGATCTGGCGGCGCCAGGGGTGGATATTGTATCGGCGGCGCCGGGGGGAGGCTATACCGCAAGAAGCGGGACGTCAATGGCAACGCCGTTTGTGACCGGGAGCGCGGCGCTTATGATGGAATGGGGGATTGTGAGAGGGAGAGATGAGTTTTTATATGGCGAGAAGTTAAAAGCGTATCTGATCAGAGGGGCGCGGCAGCTTCAGGCGGTCAGGGAGTATCCAAATCCGCAGCTGGGCTGGGGGGTTCTCTGCTTACGGGATAGTTTGTCTGAATGATTCTGAAAAAATGAATTGTTAGTATTGGACAACAGATGGTCTGGGGCGCGCAGCAGTGGAACAGAGCCAGGAACAGTATAGCCGGCGTAAATGTGCGCCAGGTTATACTGTTTTGGGTATAGAGGACAGAGAGGAGGATTCGTATACGGACAGATTTCAGGTATTGTTTTTCATGGCCTCCTCTTTGGATGCTTCGGAAAAGGTAATGATTACGTCGTTCTTTTTCATAAATAAAAGGCCAAACGAACCAGGGCCACAATTACTGGCAATTGCTGAAGAAGCTTTTTGTAAATAAACCCGTTCAAAAGGGCAGTATTGGCGTACAAGATCCTGAAGATACTGAATCTGTTCTTCGTTTATGCCAGCATAGGTGATAAACAGAATCCGCCGGTCAATAGTCCTTGGATCTGCAAAAATTTTACGGACATAACGTTTTGCAACATGCATGAAACTGCCCATTTCCATACTTTTGACGGTTATCCTGCTCTTCCGTAATACAATGATTGGATGCAGCAAAAGCGTATCGCAAAGGATCTGAATTCGTTTTGGTATTCTTCCTGCCTGGCACATCATATGGGTACTGTCAATAATAAAAGCGGAAGAAATCGAATTTCTCAATCTTTGGACAGCTTTTATAATTTCTGTTTTTGGAACATGTTTTTCCGCCATAGAAGCGGCATGCAGCACTACCAGCCCCATGCTGCTGGATAAATGCCCGGAATCCAGCACTGTAACATTATCAAAGGATTTTGCAGCTTCCTGTGCATTATGATATCCCTGGCTGACATGTTTTGCCATCGTAATATGTATGATATTCTGGGCTTCCGTTAGTTTTTCCGCAAAAAATCTTTCATAATCCTTCATTGTGGGAGCCTGGGAAATTCCCATTTTTCCGATGGATATATGCTCCAGAAGTTCATCTGCGCCAAGCTCAACTTCATCCAGAAAGCGGCCTTCTTCTGTACAGACATAATACGAACATACGGAAATGCCAAACTCTTTTATCAAAGATTCTGGCAGATCGCATACGCTGTCTGTCGTCACAATAAGAGAACGTCTTTGGGACTGCTCAAAGATTAGGACGTCTTTTCCAATTTCAGACTGATTCGCTTCTTCATTTAGCTCTACCAGTTCTTTTGGCAAAATGCTCAATACGGCCGCTTCCAGTAAAACGCCGCTGACCGGCTTCGCCAGATAGCCGCTGAACCCTTCTTTTCGGTAAAGCAGCTGATTGTCGCTTCCTGCGTTAGCAGTCAGTGCAATCACAGGCGTATTCTGGCACAGTCCTCCTGGCTGTGCGCGCAGCGCGTGGAGGCACTCAATGCCATCCATTTCCGGCATCAGATGATCCATTAAAATGCCGTCATAATACTGAGTTTGTGTCAATTTCAGGCATTGCTCCCCGCTTGACGCGGTATCGATTTGAATCTTTGTCTCTGAAAGAAGCTTACGAACTACCATCAGATTCATCTCGTTGTCGTCTACTACAAGGATATGCGCTTCCGGAGCTTCAAAGCTCTGCTTATATTGTTCGTCATGGCTCTTGATACGGGAAGACAATGTAAATTCGCCCAGTTCTGCATCATCTACAACATCCTGCTCCAGCATGACGATAAAGGTAGAACCCTTGGTATAAACGCTGTTGACGCTGATTTCACCGCCCATCAGCTCAACAAGCTGATGGACAATGCTAAGGCCAAGCCCGGTACCTTCGATGTGGCGGTTTTTTTCCTCGTCCACCCGCTTAAACGCGTTAAAAATATAAGGTATGTTTTCTTTTTTTACCCCAAGCCCGGTGTCTTCAACAGAATACCAGACGCGCACCCTGTTTAGCGCCAGCGGTTCGCAACGGACAGAAAGCGTAATGAACCCTTCGCTAGTATATTTTACGGCATTGTTCAATAAGTTAATTAAAACCTGCTTAATGCGCACCTCATCGCCGCAGAGCATACTTGGAATGGAAGAATCCACATGCAGCCGGAATTCCAGTCCCTTTTCTTTTGCTTTAATCCAAATCATATTGACAATTTCTGAAAAAAGCTTTCCCGTTTCATAGGAAACGTTTACAATATCCATTTTTCCGGATTTTATTTTGGAAAGATCCAGGATATCATTAATCAGCGTAAGCAGCATTTTACTGGCGCCCTGAATATTTCTTGCGTTTTCAGCGACCTCGTCCGAAATATCCCCTCTTAAAATAATTTCATTTAATCCGATAATAGTGTTTATGGGGGTGCGGATTTCATGGCTCATACTGGAAAAAAAGTGATTTTCCGCTTTATTCAATTCTTCAATTTCTTTTTTCTGTTGTTTGGAGAGTTCGTTTTCTTCTTCATAGAGCCTGTTTAAAAACAACAACAGCACACTTGTCAGCGCTCCGACCATAATGACGGAAGCCGCAGAATCAAAAAAAGAATGTCTTTGTGTGTTCTGCGCCATTAATTGCGGAAAATAAAAAGCAGTATAATAGCAAAGCAGCGTCTCTGCTGTGCAGAGCAGAAAGAACGCAGCCTTCCTCCTTCCCTCTAACGTAATGCTGATATAAATAAAGCAGAGAACAAACCATTCGGGCATTCCGCTGTAAAACCCGCCCGCTGAAAAAAAACTCAACGGAAAAAGAACAAGAAGCAGCACTGCGATTGACGTAGCTCCTGTATTGATACATTTTTTCTCGATACTGACTTTTACTATAACAGGTATACAAATAAGGCTTACTGCTAAAATCAGCAAATTTACAAGATTTCTGCCCATAGGCAGGATAAACATCAATGCGACCATACATATGCCTGCAACAATACGGAACATACGCTCTCTCAGGCTGATCCTATGGTCAAAGATTAGTTCCAGCCATTTTTTGAACATGCGGTATTTCCTCCTCTCAAAACAATTGTTTTCCAGGAATTTTTCGCTTCATTTACCAGACGTGCATAACGTTATGCCTTCCAGGCGCTGTATGCCTGCGGGGCGGACTATAATCTTTCAATGCCCGTACATACTTTTTCATACAGTTCGAGTAAATTAGCGTGGTTTTCCCGGATATATTCCGCGTCCTCTTTTTTTCCGGCCTGTTCAAGCATTTTCGCACAATCGGAAAGCTGTTCCGCGCCGATTGTCAGCGACGTACTTTTTAATGCGTGTACTTTAATCGCATAATCTTTCCAGTTGGCTGCTTCATATAGGGAATTGATTTCATCCCTCTTTTGTGTATACTGCTCCAGGAACATTTGCAGCATTTCCAGGTAAAATTCTTCCTCATCAGAGCAGTAATCTAGTCCCAGTTTGACGTTTATGCCAACCTGCGTCAGATCATCCAGCGAAAAGGAGGAATCCGTTTCCGGGACGGATTCGTTTAACGCAGGCGCAGCAGGCGCAGTATACTCAAATTTCTCAGACTTCAAATCTGCAGACGAATGATATTGAATGCAGCGTTTGGGGAGTACTTTGCGAAGTACCCGTTCCAGAATAGCCCGTTCAATCGGTTTTGGGATAAATTCCGTGAATCCTTCGTTCCGGAACATTTCTCTTGCGCCGCTGATCGTATTAGCTGTCAGAGCGATTGCCGGCAGATCCTGAAAAAGTCCATTGTCCATCTCCCGAATGTGCCGAAGCGTCTCCACACCGTCAAAGCCAGGCATCATATGATCCAGGAAAATAATGTTGTAGGACATGCTTTTGCATCGTTCCACCGCTTCTCTTCCGCTTAGGCAGGTATCCACCTGTATCCCATAGCTGCCTAAAACGCCTTTCGCCACCACGAGGTTCATTTCTTCGTCATCAACTACAAGAACCCGGACCCCAGTGCAGGAAAACGGCCTGCGGCCTGCAGCCTGCGCTTCTTCAAAACTGTTTTCCCTTACTTCTCCATTTAACAGATTTACCACCGAGAGCGCGAAAAACGGCTTGCGGATCACAAGCAGTCTGCTGTTTGCGTTCAGAATAAATTCTTTATCCGCAATCACTGCTACCTGAATCGCAGCCGGTAGATTTTCATAAAACGAGCTGTTCTCTTCGTATTCAGCCTGTGCAATAAAAATATGTGTCAGCGCATGGTTTTTCAGGAGTTTAAGCAGCCCGTCAAAGTTGTGCGCCTGATACCCTTCAATGCCAAGCCCTTCTACCATATGTAAAATCATTTTGTCATAATACTGTCTGACATCGTCGCAGCTGTATTTTTCCGTTCTAAAATAGCATGCGACACAAAGACGTTCCACATCAGAAATGGCCATACTGGGCGTATCATCTTCTACTTCCTGTGGAATAACGATATGAGCCTGCAGGCCTCCCTGCTCTTTACTATCAAAATGAATAAATCCGCCCATAGAATGCAGCAACCCCCGCGCAATGGGAAGCCCAAGCCCAAGCCCTCCCGCAAAACGGTTACTTCCGGTTTCCGCCTGATAAAAATCATCGCACATCTGGGTAATCTGGGAACTTGTCATGCCCATTCCGGTATCGTCAATATCTATAATCAGATTGATTCCATAACTCTCCCGCCTAAATTCAATGCAGAGGTTGATACCACCCTCTTCTGTAAATTTAATGGAGTTCTCCAGCAGGATCTTAAGCACATGGGAAATTTTTTCCGCGTCTCCAATGAGCATTGCCGGTATCTTTGGGTTTATGTCAAACACTAGTTCCAACTGATGCCTGCTGTTTTGCATAGCGATCGTTGTGATAACGTCATTGAGCAGGGATGTAATCATGTACGCTTCTTTTGCAGAAGTCAGCGTGCCTTCTACAATCTCCGTATAATCCAGGATATTGTTAATTTGGTTGGACAATCGTTTGCCTGCCATTTGTACCGACTGAATATCTTCCCGGATTTCCGGTGTAAGATTTTTTCCTAACGCGACTTCGCTGATCCCAATCACCATGTTGATTGGAGTCCGAAGCTCATGAGATACATTAGACATAAAATCAGCATTTTGCCGGCTGGCAGTCTCAAGCTCCAAAAGTGTGTTTTCATATTTTTTCCTTGTCGCAATTCTCCTGTTAATCCGATACCTTGCGATTAGCGCTGCGCCTGATACAATCAAAAATCCAATTCCCAGGCGTATCATATTATAATATCCCATCCGGTGAGAAATGGTATGCAGGGGCACAAGCTGGTACAATAGCGCCAGTATATACAAAGCGACCTGCATATACAATAGATGCTTTCTGTTAAACATGGAAAAAATAAGAATCAGCATACAGGCCACTGCGGAAATATCAAACAGAACGACAGCATGTGCGCTGAAGAAAAAAAATCCAACCATTAGCAGCCCGATACACAGATTTTCATAAAAAATATTGGAACCGGTTCTTCCTATTATATGAAGGCACCATACAATAGAACTTCCAATTACAATAATCGGGATCATCCACATCTCCCATGACATAGCTATCGTAATTAAAATCAGTATTACGCCAAACACAGAAACAATGCTTGCTAAAAGCAGATGTGCGCTTGTCTGCTCTTCCGTTCTCATTTTTTCTCAAACCCCTTTGCAATCCGTTTCAGCAATTCCTGCGGTATATATGGTTTCTTTAAGTAATTGATGGCGCCAAGGCTGAGTGCGTCCAGCACGTCTTCCTCGTCTCCCGACGCTGTCAGAAAAATTACGGGAACGTCGATACCATTCTCTCTCATATGTTCAAAAGTTTCAAATCCATTCATATTTGGCATTGCAATATCAAGAAGTACCATATCAATTTTTTCGCGCTTGAGTATATCAAGAGCTTCTTCTCCCGAATCTGCAAAGAATACATCATAACGCTTCTGCAAAATGATCTTAGTTCTCTTTAGATTCATTGCATCATCATCTACTACTAAAATACATTTTTCCATAATATTGTCTCCTTTTTATTTATATCCATATAGAGTTTATTTTAAAACAGAATTATCATAAAATCAAGTCTAATTCAAGTCTGCAGCTCTGGAGCTTAAATTTATAATTACTATTCACGGCGCCCTGCACTCCGCTGCAGGGCATCCGGCCAATAAAGCAGTGGTTTCAAGCATCCAGCCCCTCGCCGAAGGCGGCTTGGAATGGGCTGGATGCGTTACAGTTTGCGGCCGGGTTAGGCCGTGAACTGTAACGCATAGTTTTTATAAAGCTCGGCGTATAGTTATAATACATTGACCTGTCTATTTTGATTTGCTATAATAAAACTACGGAAAAGAGCAGCATTTCACAATATTCCGAAGTATGGAGAAAAGGATGGAGACAGTTAAGAGGGATTTGTATTTGAATCGGCTGATTGAACGTAGAGAAAATGGCTTGATCAAAGTGGTTACTGGTATTAGGAGATGCGGAAATGGATGAGATTGCAGCATTGGATAAAAGGAACGGTATTATACCGGCACGCCCGAAAAACGAAAAGCATACGCCCAGATGGTTCCTTAGGTAGACGAACAGAAATAAAGGCGTACAGAGAGCGAAGACATAAAGTTAAAGCTGAAAGGTATAAACCAGATAACAAATCGAGACTTCTAACAGGTCTCGATTTGATTATGATATAGAGCAGAAGCCTGCTGAAAGGCAGCTATACGGCTGTGTGCATGCGGCAGACCAAGCTTGTGATAGGGGTTATGCTTTTTATGTTGGGATGCTTCAAAGCTGGACGCTTCGTGCCGGCGGGGCGTTGATTGCAGGTTATGGTATATTGAATAAAGAGAATATACAAAGGTGGCATAGAAATTGAGCGTGCATCGAAAGGGAGATGACAGGTATATGAAAGGAAGAAAGAGAATCCTTTATCTGTTTTTCATTACAATCATAGGATTGGTTTATATCGGTTTGTTAACGGTTCTTTACTGTTCCGAATCTGCAGACGGCGATGCGGTGATCCGGACATTTGGAGATGCTTTCTGGTATTCATTGGTGACACTGACTACAGTAGGATATGGCGATTTGATACCGGTGACGCCGCTGGGACATGCGGTAGGAATGGTATTTTTGCTTTTGTCTGCCGGTATTATGGTGACAATGTTTGGAGCGGTCGTTTCTTTTATTACCAGTGAAGGATTTCCGTTCCTGATGCTTGGTCTGCAGCGGCGCAAAAACTGGTATTATTTCGCGGACTGCGGAGTGGAGTCAAATGCGCTTGCTTCAAGTATCTATCAGGAAGATCCCAATGCGCTGATTATTTATGGAGAGAAACGAAGCTGCCAGAGTGAGATCCCCCATTATCCCTGCGTGTATCTATGTGCGTCGCCGGATAAGATTGTGGCAAAAAAGAAAAATATCGGTACAAAGTGTAAGGTTTTTCTGATGAAAGAAAATGATATGGGTATGAACAGACGTGCAGCCAATCTGCATGAACTGCCTGTGGAAATCTATGCGAGAACGACAAACGGACAGGAAAAGCGTTCCGGCAATATTAATTTTTTTCACAGTTATGAATGCTGTGCCAGACAGTATTGGCGGTCTAAGCCATTGTGCAGCCACGAAATGTCAATTGTGCTGATTGGATTTGAGAATTATGGCTGCAGTATCTTAGAACGCGCGATATTAACGAATATTATTTCCATTGATCAGCATGTAGTATATCATATTTTTGGGGATGTCGGAGAATTTCTTGCGATACATAACCGGCTGGGAGAGGTGTTTTCCATCAATCAGGAAGCAGAGACAGGAGATTCCTTAATTTTTCATAAGGAAAGCTGGGAATCGAACCATTCCATTCTAGAGCGGGCGGATCGTGTGATTATCTGTGAGGATGACGAACAAACGGGATGGGGCATTTTCTGGACATTGAATAAATATTATAAAATCTCTGGCCGGATTGACCTGCGGAGCAGCTCGAAAGTTCCGGGAATATCCTGTTTTGGAACAAATGAAGATATCTATACGTCGCAACAGATCATCCGTACAGAGCTGAATAAAGCAGCGATTGTGATTAATGAGATTTTCCGCAGTTCGGTTTCCTATCCTACGCGTGCCTGGAATGAGCTGGATGATCTTCATCAACAGTCCAAGATCGCAGCGGCAGATCACCTTCTGATGAAGACCAGGATTCTCCTGCAGGATGAAACGGTTACGGAGCTTACGGTATCTGCGGTAAAAACGGCATTTGACAGATATTGCAAGACAAAGAGTTCAAAGTCTGCAAAAGAAATGTACCGTAAACTGGATCATATGCGGTGGCTTCGGTTTTATCTCTTTTACAACTGGAGTTATGGCCCGGTTCGTGACGATGCAAAGCGGCAGCATCCGATGCTATGCCAGTATGAAAAACTGACAGAAGAGCAGAGACAGGAACGGGACGCTGCCTGGGAACTGATGGGAAATATTTCTGTGAAGCTTGAGTAAATTCGCAGAACAGTTATAGAACGCGGAGCTTTTGTTTGTCTGCCGCCAGTAAAATACACCATAACAGCAGGCCGATACAGGAGCAGCATTTACCTGCCAAAATACCGCGTGAATGATAGCGGATACAAATCTGATGTTCCCCTTTTTCAATCGTGGTTCCAAGAAATGCAGTATTGACCTTTTGGATTGCGGCGGGTATTCCATCAATTAGAATTTCAAAATTAGTTTCATATGGGATGGAAGTAATCAGATATCCATCCTGTTTTACATGGATACTTCCGCTGATGCAGCTGCCTTTTGTCTTTTTCCAGTCCGGTTGGAGTTCGGACTGATAGAGGGTATCATCTTCTAAGATAGCGGCGCTGCACAGGAAACATTTGATATTTGAAATGGAATAGTCCCCGGCTCCAAATGATATCGCTGCATTTGCAGTATGTCCTGTTAACTTGACGGCATAAGTAAATGTAGTGTTTCCGTTATAATAAATATGGCTCTGCGCAGTAAGTTTATTGCGGACTCCGGCAATATCTATGGCAACATCGCGGGTTCTATGGTGATTTTCCACATCAAACTGAAGAAACAGCAGTTGTTCCCCTTCTGGCTTATTTGTATATTCCGGAAGAGAAAGCACAGCATTTACATCTCTCTTTGCCTGAATCCGATAACCAGAATCTTCTTTTATGATTTCCTTATTATTGCCGAATGGCAAAGAGGTATCCCCGGAGGGGGTTTCCTTATTATTGCCGAATGGCAAAGAGGTATCCCTGGGAGGCAAAGAGGTATCCAGGCCGGAAATCTCGAATTCCTGTACAGCGGGAAGCATTTGCTTTACTTGTTCTGCGTTTCGTGTTGTATCTGCGTCTGGCGCTGTATCCGTATAATGTTCCACAGCCGCATACTGCATCAGCGCTGTCTGGCGCCATGGAAAAGGAAGCTCCAGATACACGTTTTCCGGGATTACCTGATCAGTCGCATAAATTACTGGCGCAGCATGTTCCTGCGTAGTTACGGTAAATCCTTCGGAATCCGCAGAACGTTCTGTCAGGTATTTTACACCCATCAGTTTTGTAAAAAGCGGATTATCAGAAGAAGACTGAATCAGGCTGTTCCGAAAGGGCTGTTCTATCTGAAAAGTTTCTTCCCGAAACCTTTTATAAATCTTCTGATCCGCAGATGAATAAACAGAAGCGCTCCATTGTTTCATATCCCAGATGCGGTTGAGGTTTGCTTTTTTTTCTTCCAGGGTTCCGCCCTGTTCCAGCCTGTACAGTCCCGGCTCCCGTGCCAGAATATCTGCAATTTCCATTTCCCAGGCGGAATCGGTTACGCTGTCGTAAAACTGTTTTTTCATAACCGTATCGTTTTTGCCGTTTATATACATTCCAAAGAACGTAAGGCAGATCAAAGAGGGCACAAGCAGCAGGGCGGCATTGCATTTTATACCGGATTGTGATATGTAATGGACGGACGGCCCAAAATGATGATATGGACGGCGTCTTGTTCCGGGGATACGGTTCTTCCAGTTAGCGTTAATAGGAAGGCATTCTATAGAGCATTCGCCAATAATAAGGAAAAAAATAAGTGTTGCGCCTGCTTCGCATACTAGAAAGAATAAGGTAACATTGCTCTTTGGCTCCCTGGTTAGAAAGGAAATGCAGCAGAAGAGAAGCGTGAAACATATCCCGATCCGCTCGGCGTTTTTGGAAATTTCCTTTTGCTGCTGCTTCTGGCAGAAAAGAGCTGCCAGATAGCAAAGGACTGGCAGAAATGGGATCAGCGATTTATCGCGTATATACAGCCCGCCGTTTAGCAGCCAGGAGAATGCCGGAACCAGAAAGAGAATCAGACAGCCTGCTGACAGCAGCCGTTCTCCCAGATGTGGATAAGTAAGTCCAACAAACAGTACCATCAGGATTCCTGCAGTAAGTCCAACGCCATATCCGCTGTATGCAAAATGCGTAACAGAAATATCAGGTACAAGCAGCCTGGACAGATCAAACGCGTGGCTGCCGCCGCTTCTTGCCAATAATGCAAATCCGGTAGGCGCCAGTAATATACCGCTGGCAAGCGCTGCTGCAGCTACAGGAACGAAGAGGCCAAGAAGCGTTCTTTTTAGAATTTGTTTTTGGTACCTGCTAAGCCCATAGAGCAGAACTGCCAGAATCCCTCCAATGGCAAAATAAAAACTGGTCAGAATCATAAGAAATATCCCCAAAGTATACAATCCGCGTGTTCCATGTTTCCAGTACCTGTCCGTGCCAATAAGCGCAAGGCACAGAAAAGGCATATAATTGACGAACATGATCTGATGGCAGGAATGGTAGATCATAGGGCCTGCCAAAAGAAACAGTACGGATGCGGCCAGACAGATTTCTGTGGAAAAATCATGGGATTTCAGCCAGTAATAAAATAACAGGACAGAAGCCAGAAGACTGATGATACTTGCCGCTATTAAATAGTCGCTCATTTTTACAAACGGCAGCAGGTATGAAAGCAACAGGACAGGATTGTATAACCCATAATAGGAAAAATGATAGATATTCTGGCCGCCGCCAATTCCTGGCGCAAATTCCGGGAAAAAATCCCCGGTCTGATAAAACTGCCGGCGGAAATAATCCGGGAATACGCTGTGCTGGCAGAACCAGTCTGATGTGGATGCAAACATACCATGGCGTCCAACAAAAAACCAGCATGCAAACAGTGTCAGTACGGTAAGAAACAGATATGGAACGGCGCTTTTTCTGATTGGATGGTAACATTTCATAATATAAATCCTCCGTAACAGTTCAGCCTAAAGCTGTGCGTTTACTGCGCAGCCAACAGACGAGAACACGAAATAGCCGGGAATCCGGCTTCCGGTTTTTTATTGTATCGCCGGCTTCTTAAAAATCCTATAAAGTAGTTCTTAAGATTTCTAAAGATTACTTAAATTTTTTTTGAAATCCGCTATAATAAATCAGGTAATACAATAGATACGAATGGAGCATGGATACTATGATACTGGAAACACCGCATATTCTGGTTGTCGATGACAATTCGGAAATCCGCGAAATTATTAAGATACTTCTGACAGGCGAGGGCTATCAGGTCACAGAGGCAGCAAATGGGAATGATGCATGGAAGAAGTTAGAAGACGGCAGTTATGACTTGATTATTCTTGATATTATGATGCCTGGGATCAATGGATTTGAAACATGTGTCGGAATCCGCAGCCAAAGCAATGTTCCTGTTTTGTTTTTAAGCGCACGCACAACAGACAGTGATAAACTGCTCGGTTTTTCCAGCGGCGGCGATGATTATCTGGAAAAGCCGTTTTCTTATCCGGAATTGATTGGGCGCGTAAAAGCTCTGATCCGGCGGTATCATGTCTATCGTGGAAAAGAATCAAACGAACAGAAGGAGCAGGCTTTGCCGAAACTGCTGACGCTTCGGGGGCTGCAGATGGATACGGAACGTGAACTTGTTTTTCTTGACGGTCGGCAGCTGGAGCTGACGACGACAGAATTTAAAATGCTCAGGCTGTTTATCGAGAACCAGCGTCAGATTTTCTCTGCACAGCGGCTGTATGAGGCCATCTGGAACGAGCCGTATTATTATGGGGCGAATAATACGGTTATGGTGCATATCCGCAATCTCCGCTCTAAAATCGAACAGGAGCCGGGGAATCCTTCGTTTATCAAAACGGCCTGGGGAAAGGGGTATCACTGTGAGTAAACGCAAATCCTGGAAGATACAGACAAAGCTGTTTTTTCTTATTGTTGTCACGGGTTTTGGCTGTATTCTGCTGTTTCGGTTTCTCTGGCTGCAGAAATGGAACGTAGGGTATTTTCTTACTTCAAGCCCATCGTCTGAGCCGCCTTTTTTCCGGCAGCCGGAGAATGATATCTGGGCCAGGATTGAATCTGAGGCTATAAAGTATAACGTGCCTGATTCAGAAGACGATTTGGCGGGGCAGGAGGCGATCGCGCCGTATCTGTCCCTGGCGGACAAATATACCGGACTTTATATTTATGGACTGGAAGACGGGCTGTACCGGGCAGGGCGTTTCCCGGAAATTTTGATGCAGGATGGTTCTTATGCCGCGTTTTTCCGGATGGGGATAGGATGGACAAGCGGGGCGGGAGAGAGATCGATCCAACAGCCGGTAAAGTTTAAAAACGGCTATGCTTCTGTGACTGTGGTTTTTTATCATGCGTATGGATTTATTGTACCATGGTTTCTGGTTTGCCTGTTCTTATGCATAGCTATATTTCTGCTGGTAGTTTTATTTTTTGTCAGCCGGAAATTGAGAATCGTTTTGCGGCTGAAAGAACACGTTCTGCAGATGTCTTCCGGCGATTTAAAGACGCCTGTATTTGACGCGGGGGAAGATGAACTGGGGATTCTGGCGCGGGAACTGGATCAGCTGCGCTGCGCCCTGCGGGAGAATATTCTGCAGGAGCAGGCGGCGCACAAATCCAATCAGGAACTGATTACCGCTCTTTCGCATGATTTGCGGACGCCGCTGACGATTTTAAACGGTTATCTGGAAATTATAAGGCGAAACCAGAACCAGGATATGCAGGCGGAATATATCGGCCGCTGCATACAGAAAACGGAGGATATTAAGGAAATGACCGATCGGATGTTTGCATATGCCCTGATGTATGACGATGCGGCTTTGCAGAAGGGGCAGACGCAGACCGAACAGCTTCCGGCTTCGTATGTTCTGGATTTGCTGCGCGAGCATGTGGATTTTCTGCGGCTGGCAGGATTTCAGGCAGAATTGCATCAGGGGGATGATTTGGATAGGGCCGGATTGTGTTTTGGGAATCGGGCAATGATAAAGCGGGTGTTGTTAAACCTGTTTTCTAATATGATTAAATATGCGGATAAGAAAGCGGCGGTTGTGATTTCGTCTGTTTTCATGGATGAACTGAGGATCCGGATGAAAAATAAGGTGAAAGTGGGAGCGGAACATCAGGATGATCTGGCAAGGGATCCGTTTCAGATTGGAATGAAAAATGTCTGTAAGCTTATGGAAGAAATGCGGGGGGCTGTTTTGGTGGAAACGGATGGGACGGAATTTTTGGTGGAATTGAGATTTGAAGCTGTAGAGAAGCCAATGGCTGGGGCGTAATGTTTTGGAAGGAGTAAGGGATATGATTTTGAGAAAAGATTTACTGGCGTTGAATTTTTATAAAAAAGAGAAGTTTACCGGGAGCTTTCAAGGGATGCGGTATTTGATTCAGATGGTCAGAGAGGGGGAGGAAGAGCTGTTTGTTGTGTTTACCTGGCCGGGACCTTATAATTTTGAAACAACTTTGGAAGAAAAAAAGAGCAGGAGAGTGTTTCCGTTTACAGAGGAATCTTTAGAAGCGATTGCGGATTATCTGAATGAGGCGTATGAAGATGGGAAGGAAGGATGGACGCCGGGAATTCGGATTTGACGCGGTTTTTTAGAATGTAAAATGAAATAATGAATTTCAGGACGCTTTTTTGAAAAAGTTCCTTGTGTTAAGATATCCAAAATATAAAGAAAGCGTTGTGGAAAAGAATGTATGAGACAGAGATCAACTCTTGTATTGAGATGTGCCTTAGGATCGCATCCAGACAGGCGCAGCAGAATTTGATATGGTTTGAGGAATACCGAAAGCGCCATCAGATTTCTTCGATGCAGAAGCTGGATCAGGAAATATTTTTTCGGATGTACGGGAAAAATCCGAGTGTGCATGAGAGGCAGAGAATTCGTTTCTGGCGTCTTTCGCAGCATCTGCCCAGGAACCGGGAGGAATGTGTCAGGCTTGGACATGCGTTAGAGTTGTCCGGGCATGAGCTGGATTGTTTTTTTACAGAAGGGCTGTGCAGCCAGCGTTTATCGCCGGTAGAGAACAGGGAACAGATGATAGAAGAGCTGTTTTTGCAATATTTATGCCGGATTTCTTGTGAGCGTTTAGACAGGCTGAATGTAAAGCCTGGCAGGCAGCGGAGATATCTCCGGCATATTTTTTATGCGGATGCGATTGACTGTCTGGATGTAGAGGTTTCTATGAGAAAGAATTTTTACAAAGAGCATCACTACAGCCAGATTTTTGCGGGAGAATTCAGAAAATATTTTGAGAAAGACATGATTATATCCAGAGAAAACATGCTGCGGCTGCTGATTCTTCTGCTTATGCCGGATGTGGACGCCGGAGCGCTGGATGCATGGCTGATTCGTCTGGGGTATGCGCCGCTGAATCAGGAGCGGGCGATGAATGGGTATGTGGACTGCGCCATTCGCTGTATGCTTGGACTGGCTGCCGGAGAACCTTCTGTAGGAACCAGGGAGGACAAAGAACGGATGAAAGAGATACTGAGGAACTATGACAGTGAAGTGAAAGCACGGATTGCCAGGGAGAGGAGGAACGGGAACAGCCCGGTTTTGCAGTATCTGAAAAATCTGCGGTTTATGAAGTTCCGTTCTATGGATAATGATTAGAGGGATGAGACGCGGCGTATACTCCATAGGTTTTGTCCCGGTAAGTGAGTTTCTGAAAGGATGATACGGGATGCGTAAGGAACGCTATAAAAAGAGGCTGGAGGCATGGCTTGGATTCCGGGATTCCGGCGGAAGTATCAGGGAGTGCTTTGAGCAGACAGAGGATATGGAAGCTGGCAGGAAAACGATGCGGCTTTTCTATACGGTATGGCTGATTCTGCCTGGGGAAGAGGATAAAGCAGGCTTAAAGAGGGAACAGGCGCAGGAGTGGAACAGCATTCTTTTTGCCGTATTTGCCGAAACGCCAAAATATCGCCGGGATGAGCGGGAGCTTTGGGAGAGGCTTAAAAAGCTGGCGCAAAGTTTTTCAAAAGAGACAGAACGGGCGTACAGGCTTTCCTGCCGTCCTGTTCCTGTGGCAGAGCGGGGCTTAGTGGGGCGGGAGGAGGAACTCGCCCGGATTGCAAAGATGTTTTTGGCACAGCGCCATGTATTCCTCTATGGGATCGGAGGAATTGGGAAGAGCGCGGTAGCAAGGGTCTATGCCGAGCGGTATGGTGGGCAGTACGATACGGTTGTCTATGCTTCCTGCGACGGGGATTTACGGGAACTTTTTGCAGACGATCAGAAGATTCCTGTGGAAAATATGGCGTTTATTCCTGTGGGGAAAAGAGGGGAGCGCGGCTGGTATGTCCGGCATAAGCTGGATATACTTAAGAGGATTACAGATAACAGGACGCTTATCAT
This sequence comes from uncultured Lachnospiraceae bacterium, assembly GCA_910588565.1. GTDB lineage: Bacteria > Bacillota > Clostridia > Lachnospirales > Lachnospiraceae > Roseburia_B. The sequence goes on along the minus strand of CAJUPF010000002.1, from coordinate 38,374 downwards.
TATTGATAATCTGGACGTCGCAGCGGATGATTTGATGGAAGAGGTATTGAAGCTGCCGTGTCATCTGCTTTTTACAACAAGGACAGATCCTGTCTGTTTTGGAAGAACGGGACTTGAGATTCGTGCATTGGCGGATAAAAGGGAACTGCTGCGTCTTTTTTCGTTTTATTTTGGAGAGGTACGCAAAGAGGAGGAAGCGGATGTAGAAAAGCTGCTGGAACGGTTTGGAGGGCATACTTTATACGTGAAACTGCTTGCGGGGCATTGTGCCATGGAACAGATCAGGCCGTCCCGGCTTAAGCATGGGATATCAGATATGAAAGAATATATCTTTGAGCTTAACCGGCTTCCCCAAAAAGAGAAACAGGTTTTGAAAAATGCCGCGCTGCTTCCGGTGTCAGGCATGGAGCTGGAATGGTTTTTGCGGTTAAGCGGCAACCGGTCATTGGAGGTACAGGTGCAGAGGCTGAGACAAAGAGGGCTGATTGAGTTTCATGCGGCGGCAGCAGGAACCCCCCTGACGCTGCATCCGCTGGTTCGCCGTGAGGTGGAAGAAGTGCTGGGGATTGACTGGCCTGGCTGTTGGGAGTTTGTTTTTCGGTTTACGGAGGAGCTGAAGGGGTTCTGGGATATGTCCATAGAACGTAAGATGCAATTCCAGGGATATATTCTGCGTATGCTGGAAGCGCTGCCCATTACAGATACGAGATATATCGATCCGGTCTTTCTGATGACGGATCTGTTATGGCAGCTTGGACAGTGGGGATACGCGGTACAGTACAATGAAAAGCTGTATCAGGTCTGCCTGGAGGTGTTTGGATGTCCGCACCCCTATACTGCCAGGGCAGCCCATCAGGTGGCGACGGTCTGGCATAACAGACATGAGAAGGAAAAAGCCGCGCCATGGTTTGAAAAAACCTGGCTTGCTTACAGGGATCTGCCGGACAAAGAGCCGCGTCTGGAAGCGTTGTACCAGATGAAGTATAACCGGTATTTTATCTGGAAGGGAGAATATGAAAAAGCGGAAGCGTGCCTGCTTGAGGCGGAACGGATTTATCTTAAGGCGATGGAATCGGAAGAGGGCTTCCGGACCCTGGGGGGATTTCTAATCAATACGTATGTGGAACATACACGCGTCTGTATCGGACAGAATAAGTATCAGGAAGCGCTGGGATGGTGCCGGAAAGGCCGGCGGCTGGCTGCTTCGTGGAAGGAAGGAGGAGCGACAAAGGCATATATCTATCATGACGCTGCGGTTGTCTGGAAGCATCTGGGGAATCGGGAAAAATACAAAAGGTATGCAAAACTGGCAAAAAAGATGGCGGAGCTGTTTTTGGTGGAAGGGCATCTGGAACGGACCGTGATAGAACAGGAATGGAAGGAATGCCAAAATTACTGTCCAGAAGATTACAATAAAAAGCTGCATTATAAGAAAGGCATAAAAAAATGATTGCAATCGATAAAGGAGTGTGGTACCATTTTAGCGGACAGTATCCAAAGGAACTGTACCAGCGCATACATATTACAAGTGAAGAATTTCGCTTCTTACAGGAATTGGCTGCACCGTCCGGGCAGCACATGGGATTGTAAGAGCGTTTCATTGTGTGTCTGGACAGGGAATGTCCAGACTTTTTTTGTGCATACAGACATCCGGCTCCATTGAAAAGCTTTGTTTCATGGCCGGATGCCCGCAGCAGCTAGGCATCTGAGCTGTTGCCAACAGTCAGCCGGAAAGGAGAACATATGGAACTTACAGGATCAGTCAATGAAGTACGTAAACAGGTAAAAGAATGGAGACGGCAGGGACTTACGGTAGGGCTTGTGCCCACAATGGGCTATCTCCACGAGGGGCATAAAAGCCTGATTGACCGGGCAGTGGCAGAGAATGACCGGGTGGTGGTCAGTGATTTTGTCAATCCGATTCAATTTGGCGTAAATGAGGATTTATCTACATATCCAAGGGATATTGAAGCAGATAAAAAACTCTGCGAAGCAGCGGGGGCGGATTTGATATTTCATCCCGAACCAGAGGAAATGTATGCACCGGACTTTTCTACATTTGTGGAAACAGAACATGTCAGCGCGGGGCTGTGTGGAAAAAGCAGGCCGACGCATTTTCGGGGCGTTTGTACGGTGGTCAGCAAACTGTTTCATATTGTAATGCCGGATCGGGCTTATTTCGGGCAAAAAGACGCGCAGCAGCTAGCTGTGATCCGGCGGATGGCGAGGGATTTGAATATGGATATCCAGATTGTGGGATGCCCGATTATCCGGGAAGCGGACGGGCTTGCCAAAAGTTCCAGAAATACATATTTGAACCAGGAAGAACGGCAGGCGGCATTGGTGCTTTCCAAAGCGGTTTTTTATGGAGAATCCATGATAAAGCAGGGGGAGCGGGATGCAGCCGCGGTTGTAACAGCGATGCGGGATATTATCGAAAAAGAGCCCCTGGCCAAAATCGACTATGTGGAAATGGTAGACGCGGACAGCATTGAGCCGCTTGACCGGGCAGAAGGCAGAGTCTTGGCCGCAATGGCCGTATTTATCGGAAGCACGCGTTTGATTGATAATTTTATGATAGAGGTATAAAAAGATGACACTTGAAATGTTAAAGAGCAAAATCCACCGCGCCACAGTGACACAGGCGGAATTGAATTATGTAGGAAGCATTACGATAGATGAATCGCTGATGGAAGCGGCTGGAATTTATGAATATGAGAAAGTACAGATTGCAGATGTGGATAATGGAGCAAGGTTTGAGACTTATGTGATTGCGGGAGAAGCCGGAAGCGGGATTATCTGCCTAAACGGAGCTGCGGCGCGCATGGTTTCTGCCGGAGACAAAGTGATTATTATGAGTTACGCCGGAATGCAGCCGGAAGAGATCAAAGAACATCCGCCAAAAGTGGTTTTTGTGGATGAAAAAAATCAAATCACTTCGGTTGCCCGGTATGAAAAGCATGGGGAGCTTTTTGGGATTGGGCAGTAAACGCAGTGAAAATATGATATTGCGAGGAGGAGAAGAAATATGCTGAAGGGAAAAAAAGTAGTACTGGGCGTAACGGGAAGCATAGCAGCTTATAAAATGGCAAATGCAGCCAGTATGTTAAGGAAGCTGCACTGCGACGTCCATGTAATTCTGACGGAATGTGCTGCGAAATTTATTACGCCGATTACATTTGAAACGCTGACAAAAAATCCATGCCTGACCGATACATTTGAACGGCAGAGGCCGGTTGACATTCATCATATTACATTGGGACAGACGGCGGATTTGCTGCTGATTGCTCCGGCGTCAGCAGATGTTCTGGGGAAAATGGCATATGGAATCGCAGACGATCTGCTGACTTCTACAGTTGTGGCTGCTGCCTGTCCGGTTCTGATTGCTCCGGCAATGAATACGTATATGTACCAAAATCCCATTGTCCAGGACAATATCAGACGGCTGAAACAGTTCGGATATCAATTTATCGAACCTGCGGCGGGGCGTCTGGCCTGCGACGCAGATGGCATTGGCAAGCTGCCGGAAGAAGCGGAGCTGGTAAATGCGGTTATAAAAACATTGTCTGAGCCTGCGAAATCTGCAGATTGCGCTGAGGATGGGCATAATCCGACGGATCTGTCAGGACTGCGGATTCTGGTTACGGCGGGGCCTACCAGGGAGAGCCTGGACCCGGTTCGGTTTATTACGAATCATTCCAGCGGAAAAATGGGATATGCCATTGCAGAACAGGCAAAGAAGCGGGGAGCGGAAGTGACCCTTGTAACAGGGCCTGTGAACCTTTCCGTCCCGGAGGGAGTAAACGAAATACCCATTACGACTGCGGAAGAAATGTATCAGGCGGTGATGGAACAGGAAGCGGCGCAGGACATGATGATAAAGGCTGCGGCAGTAGCGGATTACCGGCCAAAGCAGGTAAATATGGAAAAGACCAAGAAGCGGGAAGGCCGGCTGACGATTGAGCTGGAGCGTACAACGGATATTTTAGCGGAGCTTGGGCGAAGAAAACGGCGGGATCAGTGTATATGCGGATTTTCCATGGAAACAGAGCATGTGCTGGAGAATTCCAGGGCAAAACTGTTCAGGAAACATGCGGATATGATAGCTGCAAACAGCCTGCGGGAGAGTGGGGCTGGTTTTGGAGGAGATACGAATCATCTTATTTTAATTACCAAAGAGGGAGAAGAGGATCTTGGCATGCGTTCAAAAGAGGACTGCGCCAATGGCCTTTTAAGCCGTCTTTTTGAAATCTGGAAAAAGAAACAGGAGGTTTTTTAGTATGGATCAGGTAAAAAAGATTTGTAATTTTATGTCATCGAATATTGCTGTACTGATTATTATATTTTCGGTGATTGCATTTTTCTATCCGGGGGGATTTGCCTGGGCGACGAATTATACAACGATATTTCTGGGAGTTGCCATGTTTGGCATGGGACTGACCATTAAAGCGTCGGATTTTAGGATTGTCTTTACCAGGCCAAAGGATTTGTTTATTGGCTGCCTGCTTCAGTATACGGTCATGCCGCTTGCTGCGTTTGCGCTGGCAAAAGCATTTGGGCTTTCCGCCGATTTGGCGCTTGGCGTTATTCTGGTAGGATGCTGCCCGGGCGGTCCGGCGAGTAATGTGATTACTTATGTGGCGGGCGGGGATGTGCCATTGTCTGTAGGAATGACGATTGTGTCCACGATACTTGCGCCCGTCTGTACGCCGGCGCTGGTGTATGTTCTGGCTGGTTCCTGGGTGGAAGTATCGCTGCTTACGATGATGATGTCTGTAGTTAAGGTGGTATTAATCCCGGTTCTTTTGGGAATTCTGATATACCGCCTGTTCCCGAAGCAGGTAGACGCGGTCCGGGATTTGCTTCCGCTGGTGTCTGTGATTGCGATTGTGATGATTATTTCCGGTATTGTAGGCAGCAATGCGGAAAAGATTTTGACCTGCGGCGCATTGGTTATGATCGTTGTGGCGATTCACAATGGCATTGGCCTGCTGCTTGGGACAGGCGCGGCAAAACTGCTGAAGCTGGATGAAAAAAAGGTGACTGCGATTGGAATAGAAGTCGGTATGCAGAACAGCGGGCTTGCAATTTCTCTTGCAACGGCTAATTTTGCGTTAAATCCCCTTGCGACATTGCCGGGAGCGATTTTTTCCGTATGGCATAATATTTCGGGAACTCTTTATGCCGGAATCCGGAATAGGAAAAAAGCGGAGAACGCAGGAAACGCAAAGGCACAGGCGGCTGCGGAGTCTTAAACTGGCAGGAAACGAGGAGAGTGCGATGGATGAAAAGAAATTTACGACAAAACAGTTTGTAGAAATGGCGTTGCTGACGGCTGTTATTGTATTGATGGCGTTTACGCCGATTGGATATATCAAAACGTTTGGCCTGGAGATTACATTGATTGTGGTTCCGGTTACGGTGGGGGCTGTTACATTGGGGCCTTTAGCGGGAGCGGTTCTAGGAGCGGTGTTTGGGATTACCAGTTTTCTTCAGTGTTTTGGGATGAGTGCATTTGGAACGATGCTGCTTGGCATTCAGCCGGTGTTTACATTTTTTGTCTGTGTGGCGTCCAGGGTATTGATGGGATGGCTGACAGGGCTGATTTACCAGGGGCTGAAAAAAGTAAAGCCGCTGCGTAAAATTGCGGTGGTAATTGCGAGCCTGATTGGGCCGTTTCTGAATACGTTTTTCTTTATGGGGACATTGATTTTCTTTTTCTACCATACGGAGGAGATTCAGGCGCTTGCGTCTTCTATGGGGGCGTCTCATGCACTGGCGTTTGTCGCTGCGTTTGTGGGAGTGAACGGCGTGATTGAGGCTGTGGTTTGTTTTGTAGTGGGAAGCGCGCTTTCAAAGGCGCTGCAGGTGGCATTGAAGAGCAGTTAAAATGAGATGAAATGAGTTTTCAGTATGAAAAATTTTATGTAACAGAGAATGTTCTGTTTCTCGTTATTTATTATGTAAGCAAAATCGAAAGAGCAAGAGAAACGGAGGCAGAACGAATGAAAGAAGCAAAAAGGGTTGCAAATTTTATATTAGTTATAGTATTGTGCTTATCAATGAGAATGAATGTACTTGCAAATGAAACTAAATGTAGTGAGGATAATACCAATATTTCTACAGTAGAAGTCGAACATACTCAGGTAATTATGCCAAGGTATACAGCAAATACTGATTTTTCAGAAATACCAGTAAGCCATGCTACTCATGGAAATAAGAAGTGACATATGAAGATATGCACAGCAATAGTGAAAATTTATGGAATTTCCTGTATTTTACCAGATACCTGACGAAGGAGAGCGAATATTTTAAAGAGTCTTCGATTTTTTGCGGGTGCGTATCCCGAATATAGAAATAAAAACAATTTATCAGAATACAATTATGAATTGGATGAAAGGTTTGATTAAGAAAAAAGATTTTCATGATTTATATTGTGCGATGGAAGATGGCGATGTACAGAAAATGAAGGAAATTCTAAACGGCCAGCTGTTTCATACCATTAGCTTTTATGACAGTGCAGAAAATTTTTATCATGGCTTTCTGACGGGGATTTTAAGCCAGAGTGAAAATTATCTGGTCAAATCAAATCGGGAATCCGGTAATGGACGGTCAGATATTATGGTAAAAAGCCCGTCGCTGCGGGGCCGATCATTTATTTTAGAATTAAAGGTATCGGATTCTATGGATCACTTGAAAGAGGACGCAGAAAAAGCATTGCAGCAGATATATGATAAGAACTATATGGAGGAGCTGTTGACAGAAGGGTATCGGAAGGTTGACTGCTATGGAGTATCATTTTTCCGGAAAGACTGTGAAGTGCGGTTTGGAACGGGACAAATACCCTGCTTCGCCATCCTGTAAAACACTTCGCCCGTATGCAGTTGAAACAAGGTGCGGCGCTGCCGCCGGTACAGATTTACGGCGTCAAAGCATAGCTGCTGCTGAATCGATAACTGATGGAGCTGCCATGCGGCCAGCTGATAAACTACCTGTACAGAGCTGCCGTGCGCGAAGGTTTTTCCGAAGAGAATTTCCGCGTTTGCTTCAAGAACGCGGATTAAATAGTCTGCATATCCCCGCGGAAGGAGTTCTTCCACGGGGATATGCAGTTCTCTTTTAGAAGAGTTTCTGGCTTTTTCTATCAGTAGGGCAATCATTTCAGGGGTAAGAATCCGAAGATCATATGCGTCTGCAATTTTGATTTCATATTCTGGCATTAATTTTCTGCACCTCGTAATCGCGTCACAAGCGGTTCTTTGGAAAAACTTTGCATAGAAACAAGCGTAATCAGTAAAGGAACCAGGATCAGTACGCCCGCATACGCAAGGGCAAAAGCGGTCGGAAACTGAAACGCCATATAAAAGGCTCCGTTTTTATAGAGGCTATTGTTCAGTGCGTAACCGCAGATCGTCCCGGCTGTCATCGTTGAGCCTATGGTTACAACGACCAGAATCATACTTTCAAAAAGAAGCATACTGCGGATCTGATTTTTTCCCATACCGATTGATGCCAGCATTGCAAGCTCTTGTTTCCGGGTAACGATATTGGTGATCAGCGTATTCATCATACTTAAAATGCTGAACATCATAATGAAAACCGACAGCCCGCTAACCGCGCCAAATATCTGGTTTGCGCTCTGTTCATAAACAATTCTGCGCTCAGCGAGGGTTTCCATAGTCAATTCTGTTGTTTCCGCGACCAGTTCTGCAAGCGCAGCGCCAACGGCTTCTTCTTTTTCTGCATCTGTTGAAACAAGCAGGCTTTTATTTAAGCTGTCATGGGAGAGCAGAGGCAGCACGGCCTGTTCCGGCATTAAAAACCAGCCTTCCAGCTCATTATGGTCAATTGTATATTGTTCACTCAGAATACCAAGTATTGTCACATCTTTTTCTGCTGTTTGGACGCCGTCAAAATAATGAAGCGTAACCGTTTCTCCTGCCGCAAACCTCCAGCCAAAAACTTCTTCCACGGTGTCATTGTCTGCGACAAGGATATAATCGCCGCTCATTAGTTTTTTAACATCGGCGGAGCCCTCCTCCACATAAGCGTCAAGTTCTTTTAACTCTTCTTCGGTCAATGGATAGACCGTATCGTTATCGTTGTACTCATCCTGGCTGGGATAATCATATTTCACGCCAAAGTTTTTGATTTCTGTCACTTTTTTTACTCCGTCTATCGAAGCGATCCGCCCGGTCAGTTCTTTGCCAAGCGGCGATTTTGCCTGCAGGCCGCTCATTCCGTTTTCATCCAGTTCAATTGCTGCCGCGGAATATGTAATATGAAATTCCGCGTCTGTAAAATACCCCTGCCGTGGATATTTTTCCTTGCTGAAGGAAGACAGATAGGTTGCCGCGGTCATAAAGAGGATACCGCCCAAAGCCAGAGACAGCAGTGTGACCGCCGTTTTCTTTCTGTTTTTGGAAAAATTCATTCTTCCAAGGCCAAAGGGCGTTAGTTTCCGGCACATTGTTTTGCCTCTGGATTGCTTCATGGTTTCCTGCGGCACATAGCGCAGCGCTTCCATGGGGGAAACGGAAGCGGCAAGACGGGCTGGTTTGCGGACGGACAGCATGGTTATACAGTAAATAACCACAAATACCAGAACAAGGTTTCTAAGGGTATTTAAGATGTTAAAACCATCCGGAACCATACCATATCCTGCAATTGCGCCGATCAGTATGCCAACAGGCGCGGAACAAAGAAACAGCAGGCTGCCTTCACGGAAAACAAATTTTTTCATCTGCTTTCTGGTCATGCCGATGGTACGAAGCTGCCCGAACTGATGGATTCGTCCGATCACGGACAGGTAGAATACGCCATAAATGACAAGCACACAGGCAAGCAGAATCACGGCGCCAACCGTACCATACAGCAGGACGGACTGGGTGTCTATGGAACGTGAGGAAAGGAAGGCTCTTGACGGCAAGGTATATTTCCGCGCAATGTCCGCGTCGCTTCCGATTTGAAACATAAGCTCCTGGCAGGCTGCGGCGGACATGCTGTCCGCATCGTACAGTCTGGCATGGACTTCATAAGGCATATCTTTTAACTGGCTTCCAGTATTGGCATAGTCTTCGGAAAAGAAAACGGAAAACTGCTTTGCCGCGCCGCCGCCTTTTAAAATACCGGAGATCGTAAAGGTTTCCGTGCTGCCGTCATAAAAGGAAAACGTAACGCTGCCGCCGGGGGCGGGGGTAACGCCCATAGTTTCAAACAGCGCGGCCTGTGCCGCAACTTCCTGTCCGGTTTCCGGCAGGCGGCCGCTTTCAAGCTCTGCGATCCGGATCTGATCGGATAATTCACTTACATAATACGGCATGATATCAAATCCGTCCAGTTCGGATAAAATGCCGGTTTTTACCTGGATCTGATAAGCGATGCGCCCGTCTTTTTTCAGTGTTTCAGCCTGTTCGTCTGTAAGGTTATAGTAGCTTACCTGCTGCCTGTGGGAAAGCTCATTACTGATTTGCTGAGCCTGCCCAAAAGCAAACATCAGAATCGCCATCAGAAGGGCGGAAGCTAAGGCAATGGTAATCGTAACAAAGATATTCCGCATACGGCTGGCTTTTAAACTCTGCTTTGACATCCGGGAAATCATCTGCGCTGATATGTTTCTCTGTTTCATTCTGAGCCCCTCCTATGCGTGAATATTCTGCTGCGGTTCAAATGCCGCAATTTTACCGTCTTCAATGCGGATTCTGACGTCTGCTTTTTGGGCGATTTCCGGGTTGTGGGTGATCATAACGATGGTCTGGCGGAATTTTTCGCTGGTGAGTTTTAAAAGTTCAATTACCTTGTCGCTGGTGCGGCTGTCCAGGTTTCCGGTTGGTTCGTCGGCTAAAATAATCGCTGGTTTGGAAACCAGGGCACGGGCGATTGCCACCCGCTGCTGCTGGCCGCCGGAAAGATGGCTCGGATAATTGGAGAGTTTTTGCTCCAGCTCCAGGAACTGTACGATTTCATTCAGAAATGGCCGGTCTTCTGTTTTTCCATCCAGACGGACTGGCAGTACAATGTTTTCATAAGCGGTAAGATAAGGGATCAGATTATAATTTTGAAAAATAAAGCCGATGCGCTGTCTGCGGAATATGGTAAGCTGCTCTTCATTCAATGTTTCTATGTTCTGGCCTTCTACCCGGACGCTGCCAAAAGTCGGAGTGTCCAATCCGCCGAGCAGATTCAGCAGTGTGGATTTTCCGCTGCCGGAAGTGCCGATAATTGCTGCGAACTGTCCGTCTTCAACGGATACATTTACATCGTCCAAAGCTTTGACAAGGCTCTCGTCTCTGCCGTAATATTTTTTTAAATGGGATGTGTTCAAGATACTCATACGAATTCCTCCTGATTTTATATTGCTTGTAAAACCATCATATCCCATCGGAAAAAATATACAATAGAGGACGCAAATTCTAATATGCAGGACGCAGATTCTAGAGGTTCTACAATAGTTCCCCCATATAATCGGCAAGCCGTTTCATAAATTCTTTCCGCTTCGGCTGGCTGATGGGGATTCGTTCGCCTGTGGTTAAAAGCAGTTCGAGACCCGTTACGCCTTTTACAAAAGATAAATTTACGATAAAGCTCTGATGGCAGCGTGCGAACTGAGGCTGTACACAGAGCAGGGCGGATACTTTTTTCATATTCTGATAAATGATTTGCCGCTGATCTTCAAAGTGCAGCAGGACGTTGCGTTTTTCTGTTTCGGCATAGCGCAGGTTTCTATAAAATACTTTATAGGCGCCGCTGTTATTTGAAAAGCTCAGATAGGGATCGTTTTTGCTCTGATAGCGGGAAAAATAGCGGTCAAGCTCCAGCTTTAGGACATTGTATCTGACAGGCTTCAGCAGATAGTTGACGGCGGAATATTCATAGCCCTTCCATACATACTGCCTGAAAGAAGTCAGAAAAATAAGCCCGACGGCACGGTCAATTTTCCGGATTTCTTCTGCAGTTTTTAAACCGTTTAACTGTTCCATTTTGATATCCAGAAAAATCAGATCGTATTCCGCATTGTACTTTTGCAGCAGTTCACTGCCATCATGATAGACGAAAAAGCAGAATTCCTGACCGGTTTCGGCTGCATATTTTGTCAGGTTTTCTTTCAGTTCCTGGATAAGGGTATCTTCATCGTCACAAATTGCTATTTTAAACACGGGTGTAATCTCCTTGCATCGTAGTGTTTTTTGTATATTTTTTAACGCTGTTATTATAATCAAATCCTTTTGTAAGATCAAGATTTCAGAAGGGGCAATTCTGGCATAGGTGTGAAATGTAACAAAGAGCTTGAAGCTGACAGGGCGATGCGGTACAATAACCATAAATATTCAGCCTCCGATGGAGATGTAAAATTTGTCTAACAATTCAATCGAAACGATTAAAAACAGTGATTGAGAAATTAGAAAAAGCTCCTGAGTCAAAGAAATTATTGCCGTTTTCTTCGGAAATTTTTGATTTGACATCAAAAGAAGAATCCATGATGGTTCAGGAAGGTTTGCTGAAAATAGATAATGGAAATTATTATATTCCGGAAATCATAAGACATTCGTTAAAATTTAGATATAAGAAGGGTGCAGGGCCAAAAGTGCTGTCACTTCTTTTAAAGTAGCATGGGAAAGATTTTTCATATAATAATATAATTGCAGAATGCAAAGAATTTGATTATAATAGGAAAAAAATAAAAGAAATGAGGATTGATTTATGCCAGAAAACAGTTCATGCAGCAGCGCGTCCAGCTGCACAAAAGAGAGTTGTAAAGGATGCCCCAGCCAGAAGAAGAGCGGCAGTATGATAGAGCCGATCAATGAGTCTTCTTCTGTAAAGAAAGTCATCGGCGTAGTCAGCGGCAAAGGCGGCGTGGGCAAGTCGCTTGTCACGGCTTCCCTTGCAGCGGCAATGCAAAAAGCAGGCTATGCGGTAGGGATTATGGATGCGGATATTACAGGGCCGTCGATTCCCAAAATGTTTGGCGTTCATGGCCCGGCGGCCGGAACAGAGGATGCGGTATATGCGACGGCTGCGGCAGACGGGACGAAGATTATGTCGATCAATCTGCTGGTAGAAGATGAAGAAGCGCCGGTTATCTGGCGCGGCCCGGTCATTGGCGGCGCTGTAAAGCAGTTCTGGACCGACGTTATCTGGGGCGATTTGGATTATCTTTTTGTGGACATGCCTCCCGGAACCGGAGATGTGCCGCTTACCGTCTTCCAGTCGATTCCGGTGGATGGAATTATTGTGGTTACTTCCCCGCAGGAGCTGGTTCGTATGATCGTAAAAAAAGCATATCATATGGCGGAGATGATGCAGATTCCGGTACTTGGAATTGTAGAGAATTTCAGTTATCTGGAATGCCCGGACTGCGGAACCAAGATCGCGGTTTTTGGGGAGAGCCATGTGGAAGAAGCCGCAGAAGAACTGGCGCTGCCGGTATTAGGGAAAATGCCGATTGATCCCAAGCTTGCAGAAGCTGCGGATGCAGGCAGATTTTATGAGGTGGAAAATCCATATCTTGCGAAAGCGATAGAAGCATTGCAGTAACTGAGAAACCATACGATAAAACCCATGAAAACGACAAGGAGCAGGGCAGCAATGAAACGAATCCCGCTGGAACAGTTAATCAGAGAAAGCAAGGCAGAGCTTTATCCGGAACAATATCAATACGTATGCAAGTTAATCGAGCAGCAGAAAATCAAACCGGTGAAAGCTTCCCCGTTAAACGGCAAATCCCCTGCCCTGCACCAAAGCTACTGGCTGACAGAAGATACGCCGGATTATACGGACGAGATCAGAGAGCTGCAGTTTGATCTGGTTCCCACGATACGGATCGATTACTATCTGAGCCATCCGGATATTTACCGGAGAGAAAAGAAGTGGGTGCGATTACTCAACCGTTACTTTCTAAATCAGAACACCCAAAACCCCCGCCCCGTTTCTCTCAATGAGCGCAGCTTTCAAATCTGGGGCAGGGAGAAATTTTTACAAAAAGAGCAGGGCAGGAAGATTTTATCCCATTGCGGTATCCTGCCCGAACAGCTCTTTGTTTATTCTACAACAGAACCTCTGGCATATTATTCGGCCAACAAATCCGTTCCCCAGACCATCCTGATTTTAGAAAATAAAGACACATTTTACAGTATGCGCCGTTTTCTGCTGAACGGACGGGAGCAAATCTTTGGGGAGACGATAGGAACGGTGATATATGGGGCTGGAAAAGGCATTCTGCGATCGTTTGAAGACTTTCGGTTCTGTGTGGAACCCCATATCAATGACTCCCGGAACAGAATTTTGTATTTCGGAGATCTGGATTATGAAGGCATCGGCATTTATGAGCGTCTGGAGCGCCTTTTTTATGCGGATCACAAATTAGAACCTTTTACTGGCGCATATGAAACAATGATGCAAAAAGCAGAGGCTTTTGGGATGGATGAGCTGCCGGAGTCGAGCGTCAATCAGAATCAGAATCTGTCCGGGGTGTTTTTTTCGTATTTTTCCAGAGAAATGCAGGATAAAATGAACCGGATTCTTTTAGCCGGAACCTATATACCGCAGGAAATTGTCAGTATTACAGACTTTGACAAAGGAGAATTAGATGCAGTATGAATTCCTGAAACAATTCCCAAAACGAATGAAGCATGTCGGCTGCTATATGCTGCTATTTTCAAACAGCAGCCAGAAAACAATCTGGAAACAGTACGGCTTTTTGCGTTTAGACGAGCAGATGAATGTGATTTTTGCGATTCTGCTTTATATTATGGAACAGTCTTTAAAGGAAGAAGCCTGTACCATTGACGATATCGGCGCATATTTGGATCATCTGAATATGCGCTATTTTGAAAAACAGATGAATTACGGGGATTGTAAAACCCTGGGGGATTTTGTAATCAATGTCGTCCTTTCCAATGAAGGAAAGGTGATGTATTTTGACGGGTTTGATTTTGAAAAAAGGGAATATCAGAAGATGAATGTCAGCTATGTGGCCAACCGGATTGTCTATGTGGACTCTGAGCTTCGCAGAACGTCATATTATCTGACGGAAGACGGCTACAATCTGCTGTTGTCTACGCTGGAAATTGAGAATAATATGAAGCTGACGATTCATGAAATGATTTTCAAAATGCATCTGGAAAAACAGAGCTATGACAAAGCAGTGGATGAAATTAAAAATGTATTCAATCTGCTGCGTATCCAGATTCAGAAAATAAACGAGGCGATGGGAAGAATCCGAAGGAATGCCCTGAATTATTCCGTGGCGGATTATGAATCGATTCTGGGTGAAAATTTAGAGACAATCAGCGATACCAAGCAGAAATTCCAGAATTACAGAGAGCTTGTAGCAAGCCGGAAGCAGGAGTTAGAGGAACTGGATCTGAACATCCGCAGGCTGGATGAAAAGGAGGAGGAACGGCTTAAGAATCTGGGAATTATTGAACAGTATCTAAACCGGACGATCGAAGAACATCAGAAGATCCTAAGCAGCCATTTTGATTTAAAATCCCTGTATACCAATGAATTAGAGCTGCTTTCCCAGATGTCTTATATCCGCAGATTTTCCATACGGAATGAACTGTATGAGAACATACTGGACAACCCGGACGGGCTTTCCCGTCTGGAGATCTTTTTGCGCCCGTTGTTTGGAAATGTGCCGGACAAACTCTATAACCTGAAAAAATCCACCCAGCTGCAGCGGCCAATCCGCCGGAAGAGGGCGGAGGACACAGAAGAATTGCTGGAATTTGGCGATGCGTGCTGGATGGAGGAAGAGGAACGGCGGCAGAAGGAAAAGCTGGCAAAATACGAAAGGAGCCTGCAGCTTCTGCTGAAAGCGGCAGCCGCGTCAGAGAAAGGAGAGATTTCTCTGGAGGAATTAAAGCAAAAACTGGAAGAATCAAATGCCGGTTATTTAGAACTGATTCCCAATGTCCAGATTTTTAAGGAGATTATGGTGGAGCTGATTCAGAGTAAGGAGATTGATATCCGGCAGCTGCAAAAGGAACGGCGGGAATATATCAGTGAGCGCTCCGGCGGATTCAGGCTGCATGAAATGCTGCTGCTCCTGTCGGAACAGATGGAGCCGCAGATACAAAAGATTGCAGTAGGACGGGTACAGGATGGAAGCGTAATTACATTTGAACATGCGGCGGATGAGGATGGGATAGAACGGTGTATCCGCTGTTCAAATGTATGGATTCGCGTGTGGCAGGAGGCATAACAGATGGCATATGAACTGGAAGATATTCGGATTGGGCAGGAGATTTTTTACTATCTGCTGGAACATCATGAACTGAGTGAAGAAGCGGCGGAGCAGCTCTACCGTGCTTATTCGGAAAGCGACAGGATTCAGAATCTGGTGAAATCCCAGGGGGAGATTGCACAGTGTGAGATTGAACGGTATGGAAATGTGATTTATCTGATTCCAAAAGAAGATAATACATTTCTGGGGTTTTCCAAAGCGCAGCTAAAGCAGATTCTGTGCAAATCGGACGGTACGGATAAGGATTATTATCTGTCGCAGTTTGTGATTCTGACCTTGCTGGTGGAATTTTATGACGGACAGGGCGCGACTAGCAAGACCAGGGACTATATGCGCCTTGGGGAGCTTCAAAACTGTATTTCCGCCCGGCTGAAAGAAGGGACGGAACGCATGGGGGAGGAAGAAGAGGAGCGGGCAGGCATTGCGTTTTCCAATATGGCGGAAGCCTATGAAGCGCTTCGATCCGATGAGAAAGGCGCCCGGAAAAAGACGACAAAAGAGGGGTTTTTGTATCAGATTCTGAATTTCCTCCAAAAGCAGGGGCTGATTGAATTTGTGGCAGCGGATGAGATGATAAAGACAACAAAGAAACTGGACAATTTTATGGACTGGAATCTGCTGAACCAGAATCATTTCCAGCGGGTAAAACGGGTGTTGGAGGGCAGGAATGAGTAAAATCAATACAGTACGTCTGATCAATTTAAATTACAATAACAATGCAATCCGTATCAGTGATGAGATATTTTGTCTGAACGGGGAACATACGCTGTTTTCTTTGCGGAACGGAGGCGGAAAGTCCGTATTGGTACAGATGATAACGGCGCCGTTTGTACATAAGCGGTATCAGAATGCGAAGAACCGCCCGTTTGCCAGTTATTTTACGACGAATAAGCCGACATTTATACTGGTCGAATGGAAATTGGATCAGGGGGCGGGATATGTCCTGGTGGGGATGATGGTGCGCAGAAGCCAGGAGATTTCAGAAGAACGGCAGGATGAACTGGAAGTGATTCAGTTTATTACAGAATATAAAAAAACCTGTGCGCAGGATATTTTTCACCTGCCAGTCGTGGAAAAGACGAAAAAAGATGTTGTCTTAAAAGGGTTTCACGCCTGCAGGCAGTTATTTGAGAGCTATAAACAGGAGCGGAGCGTTCCGTTTTTTTATTATGATATGCAGAATGCGGCGCAGGCAAGACAGTATTTTGATAAACTGGCGGAATACCAGATTCATTATAAAGAATGGGAGACGATTATCAGGCGGATCAACCAGGAGGAATCCGGGCTGTCAAATTTATTCGCGGACTGCCGGGATGAAAAAGGACTGGTGGAAAAATGGTTTTTGGATGCAGTGGAGAATAAACTGGGCAGGAGTCCTTCTTATAGCGGGAATGACATATCCGACGGGGCGCATATATCTTATGGAAATGGCCGGATAAAGGAATTTCAGGTGATTCTGGAAAAATATATTGGACAGTATAAGGATAACCAGTCCAAAATCAGGAGAAGAGATGCGATCCGTGCGTTTGAGCAGGATGGGGAACAAGTAAAGGGCAGCATTGCGTTGTATCAGCAGAACTCTGACTTGCGAAAGAAGCAGGAAGGGCGGATTGCAGATTTTATCCGAAGGCTGCATCTTAAGAAGGAGCAGGAAGAACAGAAGGCAGAAGCGGCAAAAGAGCAGATCGAAGCGTGGATACAGCAGCTGTTTCGTCTGGAGTATGAGAAATGTTCCAGAGAAATCCATAAAATTATGGAAAAAGAGAGTTTCAGCCTAAAAAGCCTGGGGATGTATCAGATGGAACAGGAGCAGCTGCAGAGAGAATGGGAAGGAATTTCCCGCAGGCTGCATATGTTGTTGTGTGCAAAGCAGCAGGAGGAGGCTGCGGAATACCGGAAGGAACGGGACAAGGAACAAGAACATCTGCTGCTTCTCCTGGAGAAAGAAGAAAATCTCGATCCGGAGAGAAAGCGTCTGGGGGCACAGTTAAAGCAGTATTATGAACGCCTCTATACCAGACAGGAAGCAGAACGAATCCGGTGCAGTGATGAGATTCTGGCAATGGAACAAGAGAAAGAGCAGGAGAAAACGCTTCAAATAGAACTTAGGATGGCAGAAGGAAAGCTGTCTGAGCAGGCGGGCGCCCTTGGAGCCGGAATCCGGGCTTATGATCGGGCGGAGGAACAGTTTAACTTAGAATATCAGGAGAACTGGCATCGGAATATCCTTGGCGAGTATGAAGCGGGCGCTCTGCAGATTTGCCAGGCGGAATACGAAAAACAGTTAAAGGAGACAGAGACCGAAAAGACGAAGGCGAAGCAGCAGACAGAAGCCTGTAAAGGGCAGATTCGCAGCCTGCAGCGTGAAATTGAAGATCAGAATGCAGCAAAAATCCGGCTGGAATCACAGAAAAAAGAGCGGGAAGGGCAGCTGGCGGAGTATGAGCGGGAGCTGACGGAGAGGGGTGTGATTTTACAGTATTTCGATCTGGAAGAGGATACCTCCTCCGGAACATGTACGCCATTTGACATTAGCACAGAGAAAATACTGGCGGCAGCAGAACGAAAATTGCTCGATACGGACAGGGTTCGGCGGAGAATGGAACAGGAACTGTCTGCCCTGGAGCAGGAATATGCCCGTATGGCACAGGGAAAGGTTCTGGAGCTTTCGGAACAATTCAGAAATCTGCTGGAAGAAGCAGGTATTCATTATGTATATGGTATGGAATGGCTGCAAAAAAACAGAGCTTTGGCGTCCCATCCGTTTCTTCCGTATTCTTTGATTTTGTCCAGGCAGGAGTTAAAACGGCTTTCTGCGCTTCCGGAGCAGGTTTATACTTCGGTTCCGGTTCCGATTTTGATTCGGGAAGAATTAGAACAGGACGTGGAACGGCCGGGCGGACCGGTATGCAGACTGGATCGTCTGAATTTTTACCTCTGGTTTAATGACAACCTGCTGGAGGAGGAAAAGCTGCAGCAGATGCTTCTGGAAAAAGAAAAGCAGATACAGAAACTGCAAAAATCCATTGATCAGAAAAAAGAAGAGTACGCAACTTATATTGGAATGCAGGAAAAAATCAAAAGCCAGAAGGTTACAAAAGAGGCGTATCAAGAAATAAAAGAAGAAATCGAAGCGCTTAGACGCCATCTGCTGGAACAAGAGCGGGAGATGATGCGAAACGGAGAAGAACTGGAGCGTCTGGAAACGCAGCAGAAGCAAAGCGAGCGGAAGTCTGCAGAGGCGGAACAGGCCATTTTGCAGTACAGACGGCGGATTCTGGATTTTGACAGGCTGCAAAAGAGCTACGGGGAATATCTGGAATACAGGAGGCTTTTGGAGAAAAACAGAAAGGAAAAGGAACGCGCTGCAAATCAGCAGCGGCTGAAAACAGAGAAAATCAGCAAGCTGGAGCAGAAGCTGGTTTCGGAAAAAAATGCGCTTTATCAGTTAGAACGGGCGCTGGAAGAATGCAGCGGAAAGCAGGCGCGATATCGTCAGTATGCTGCAGGGGAGAAAGAATTGACTGCAGACGAAGCAGAAGCTGCAGAAAACCGCTATGAGGCAATTACAGCCGGCATTGGCGCAGAGCAGAAGGAACTGGAACGGCGTTTGGAACTGGCGGAACGGCGGTATGGAAAAGCAGTGGAAGAACTGCATCGTCTGGAGCAGAAATACAAGCTTACGGAGCCGGAATGGAATATGGTTTCCTATAACAGAAAAGAAGAGGCGCATCAGGAGAGCCTGCTTGAGGCCTGGGATGCGAAGCTGGCTGGCAAGAAGGCGCAGCTCCATGCGGAAGAAATTCAGTATGCTCTGTTAAAACAGGAGAAAGAAGCGGCGTTTGCAGACTTAAAGGAGCGGTGCCAGCAGGATGAACCAATTGCAAAAGAGGAGATTTTAACGATTGATTTTTCCGGTGCGATTAAGAAGCTGGAATATGAGAAACGGCTGGCGGAACAGGAAGAACAGCGGATTTTAAAGCGGATTTTAGGATATGAAAGCAACCTTGCAGCGCTGGCGGAATATGAGGAATTGGAATGTACGGAGCCCATAGAATGGGAATTTGCATTTGATACATTGTCCACTGCGGAACTGACGAAACAGAAAGGCATTTTGATCCGGGATTACAATCATGGAATGGAGCGGCAGCGCAATGCCCGGATGGAATTGGAACGTGTGTTAAACCAGATGATCCGAAAGGAGCAGTTTCAGGAGGAATTTTACCAGAAACCTTTAGAAGCCATGCTGCAGCTTTCCGGGAATGCAAAGCAGGTGCAAAAGCAGCTGGAAACGACCCTTGCGTCATACCACAGCCTGATGGAAAAGCTGATGGTGGATATTTCCCTGGTGGAAAAAGAATGTGCAAAAATTGTGGAACTGCTGGGAGATTATCTGCGGGAGGTACACGAACATCTGGGTAAAATAGACAGCAATTCTACGATTACCGTGCGGGAACGCCCGATTAAGATGTTAAAAATCGAACTGCCTGACTGGGCGGAAAACGAAAGCCTGTATGAACTGCGGCTGACGGATTTTGTGGAGGATATTACGGAGAAAGGGATTGCGCTGTTGGAGGAAAATAAAAATGTGCAGGAGTACCTTGGCACAAGGCTGACGACAAAACGGTTGTATGACGCGGTGGTAGGAATTGGAAGCGTGCAGATACGCCTGTATAAAATTGAAGCCCAGCGAGAATATCCGATTACCTGGGCGGATGTGGCGAAAAACTCCGGAGGCGAGGGATTTTTATCTGCGTTTGTTATTTTATCTTCCTTATTACATTATATGCGCCGGGATGAGACGGATCTGTTTGCGGATCGGAATGAAGGGAAGGTTCTGCTGATGGACAATCCATTTGCCCAGACCAATGCGTCCCATCTTTTAAAACCTCTGGTGGATATGGCGGGAAAGACAAATACACAGCTGATCTGCCTGTCGGGGCTTGGCGGAGAGGCGATTTATAACCGATTTGACAATATTTATGTGCTGACATTGGCGGCTGCGAATCTGCGGAATGATCTGCAGTATGTAAAGGCAGAACGTATGCGCGGTACAAAAGAAGAGGAGCTGGCTGTTTCCCAAATTGAAGTAACAGAACAGCAGGAACTGATTTTTTAGCGGCGGGATGCTTGTAATGGTGAAGGTATCTGAACTGTTACGCGGGATGACTGGAACAGGAAGAATATGGAGGAATGAAAATGTATGATGTGATTTTGTTTGATTTGGATGGGACATTGACAGATACCGGCCTGGGTGTTACCAATGCGGCGGCGTATGCTTTGGAACAATATGGGATAACAGTTTTGGACAGAACCGAATTGGAGCGATTTGTCGGCCCCCCGCTGCATGAATCTTTTATGCGGTTTTATGGTTTTTCGGAGGAACAGGCATTTGAGGCGGTGGAAGTTTACAGGGAGTATTACCGGGATAAGGGGCTGTTTGAAAATACGATTTATAATGGGATGGAAGCCGTATTAAAGCAGTTGTCAGAGGCTGGGAAAACGCTGCTTGTAGCGACTTCAAAGCCGGAAGTGTTTGCCAGGAGAATATTGGAGAAGCTAGGGATTGCGGATTATTTTACGTATATTGCGGGAGCGAATCTGGATGGGACAAGAACGAAAAAAGCGGAAGTGATTGCGTATGCGCTGCGCGAAGGGGGAATAGAGGATGGTACGAAAGCGGTGATGGTTGGCGACCGGGAGTATGATATTTTTGGAGCCAGGGAGTTTGGGATGGACTCGATTGGGGTTTTGTTTGGATATGGAAGCCGTGGGGAGTTAGAGGCCGCGGGGGCGACGTATATTGCGGAGAGTGTGGAGGATATTTGGGAGATTTGCGGGTAGGGGGGAGCAGATTCGGTTGTAAAAGGACGTAGTTGTGGATGTGAGGGTGTAAGGAAGTGTTGTTTTTTCTATATTATGGTTATAATTTCTGACTAGTCTGCCGATTTAAATAAATAAGAAAACACAGAGATGTGTGGATGAACGGATTCAGGAAAGATTTCAGGGAGGAATGAGTATGGGTATGATGTTAAACGGCGGAACTAGTGGGGGTATGGCAGGCGTTGCCATGGGTACGGCGACGGTGAAAAAGAATTCGGTGGCTGAGACTATCAAAAAGAACCAGAGCAGTACAAAGAAAAAGACAAAGAAAAAACTGAATTACAATCCAAGGGAGATTTCATCTCAGCTGATGCGTGCGAACAAGTCTACGTCGGCAGGCCTTGTTTTGGCACGGTCGAGGAGTAAGCTGAGCGCATTGCAGAGAGCTAAGGCTACCGGACAGTATAATGACTCTGAGATGCGTTCGGCAATTATTCATGCAAGACGGATGATTGACTGTTCCCGGATGAAGATGAATAATCTCAGACAGGAAGAACAGGAAAAGAGCAAAAACAGCACAGAAAGCAATGCGAAAAAGCGTCAGAAGAAGGCGGAGGTAAAACGCCGGGTTCATCAGAAGGAGCAGCATTTAAAAACAAAAGTTGCGGTCGAGGAAAATCAGCGGATTCTGACGGAAAAGAGGAAACAGCAGGAACTGCGCTTAAAGAAAAAGCTGAACCGTACCAGGGAAAACGGCAAGATTCTGGAAGCAGACATGAAGTATTTAAAAGATCAGATGAATCATCAGGGGAACCAGTCGGCGGATTATGGCAGCGTTGTTGTGGATATCAGTGCAATGGCGGCGCAGATGGCGGAATTGCAGCGGTTAGAGCAGCAGATACAACGGGAAGCGGAGTTTGAGGTTTCAATGGAATCCGGCGGTACAGACGGCGGAGGCGGCATGGAGGCTGCCGGGGAGATCAGTACAATGGCGCCCGCTGCGGATGTCGGGGGTGCGGAACTGGTTTCTGTAGATGTTACCGTGTAGAAATAAGGAATAATAACCGGAGCTTAGCAGAGGTTTGAAAGAGCATAGGACTTACGATGGGAAGTTTTATGCTTTTTTTGTGCAGTTTTGCGGCGTTTTATACATAATCGTTCAGCCTGCAGCTGCGCAGTTTACAGCCGATACGGCAGAATTGGCAGGAATCTGGTTACTTTTCACACCCACGCCAGTCGCTCCTCTGACTGGCGATAGGCTGATACGTAAAGCAAGGGATGGCAGCCGTCCCTTGTCGTCAGACAACTTTAAATGGACGGCTGCCTGTTGCATTTCACACCAGATGATACGAAATATTCGTCAAAACTGGCATGGGTGTGAAATGTAACGGAATCCGGTTTCCCGCCAATGTTTTCTTGACAAATAGTGGTAATATGTGTATTTTTGAAAAAGATATGAAATGATATATAATAGTTAAAACAGTTCAGGATGGCTGGAAATGAGGAGGAACGTATGCTGCATGTTGATAATGAAAAGATTCGTTCTCTGTTACTGAAAGGAAAATTTGGCCTGGAGAAGGAGAGCCTGAGGATTGACGGGGAAGGATTTTTGGCACATACGGTTCATCCTTTTTCCAAAGAGGCGCATATTGTGCGGGATTTTTGTGAAAACCAGACAGAGATTAATACGCCGGCTGCAAAAAGTGCGGCAGAGGCAATCGGCTTTTTAGAGCGTTATTACTGCAGGATGCAGAAGCATCTTGCGGCGCTGCCTGACCGGGAATACCTTTGGCCGTTTTCCAATCCGCCGTATATCCGCAACGAGGATGATATTCCAATTGCGCGGTTTGAGGGTGCGCAGGCGTATAAGACGGATTACCGGGAGTATCTTTCTGCCCGGTATGGCAGGTATAAAATGTGCTTTTCCGGAGTGCATGTAAATTATTCGTTTGCCAAAGAGCTGCTTCTGGCTGATTTTGCGCTGAGCGGGGAGACGGATTTTAGGAAGTACAAAGATCAGTTTTATGTGGAGCTGGCGGAGCGGGTGGCGGCGTATGGCTGGCTGCTGGTGGCTGTGACGGCGGCAAGCCCGCTTCTGGATGGTTCGTTTGTGGAAAAAAAGCAGTATGATAAGGATACGTTTACCGGGCTGGCTTCTATTCGCTGCAGTGAACTGGGGTATTGGAATTATTTTACGCCGATTTTTGATTATACAGATCTCAGAAGGTATACGGCCAGTATCCGGCAGTTTGTGGAGGACGGGCTTTTGAAGTATCCGTCAGAGCTGTATTATCCGGTTCGGCTAAAGCCGGGTGGGGAGTACAGTCTGGAGGCGCTTTTGGATCAGGGGGTGGATCATATTGAACTTCGGATGTTTGATTTGAATCCGCTGGTTCCGGTTGGAGTAGATGTGCGGGATGTGCTGTTTGCGCAGTTTTTGCTGGTTTGGCTGGCAGGTACGCCAAGGCAGCCGTTTCCCAAATGGGCGCAGGTGCAGGCGGTGCAGAATTTTAAGAATGCGGCGCACTATGATTTGAAAACGGTGAATATTGTTGTGCCGGAAGGGGACGTATATTCTGTGATTGATGCGGGGTTGTGTGTGTTGTCTAAGATGCAGGAGTTTTACCGGGATTTTCCAAAAGAGGTGCAGGATATTCTGGAATTTGAACGGGCAAAGTTTGCGGATCATACGAATCGGTATGCATGGAAGGTGCGGCAGGAATTTGAAGGGGGATTTGTAAAGAAGGGGGTGGATTTGGCAAAAGAGAGGCAGAAGGAGGCAAAATTGTGAAAAAAGTGTGAACTTTATCACATAGGAATAAAAATGTTCCGATATAATATGTAGCTACGGACAGCGTTTAAACTCAAAGGATTGATATTCCGATTGGTTGAGTTTGGGCGCTGTCTTTTTGTTTCACAGGAAAGAACCTGCTTTTGTAACATACAGAAGGCTTTTTTGTGAAACAGAATCCTTTGGAGGGATTTTTTATTCTATTGAACTTGGAAAGGAAGAGGAGTATGAGGAGAACAGGAGAGAGATTCATTGTTGTGTTATGTATGCTTTTCATGATTCTGGCAGTGATTCCGGCGGAACCAGGTTATGCCGCGGCGTCGGGTTATCCGATTGTGGGAGACTGCGGAACGGATATGACATATGTACTGTCAAGTGATGGGGAGCTGAATATTACGGGTGGAGGAGATATGGACAATTTCTCTTCCAATACGGTGCCCTGGCGGCAGTACCGGACATTGATTACAAGGGTTACGTTTGAAGGGAATGTAACGAGTATCGGATCGTATGCCTTTAATTACTGTACAAAGTTAAAGAGCATTACGATTCCAAATAGTGTAACGACGATTGGGGACTATGCGTTTAACGGGTGTACCGCCCTGGGGAGTATTGCGGTTTCATCAAATGTAAAAGAGATTGGGGATCATGCGTTTCAGGGATGCGGCAGCCTGTCAAGAGCCACGATTGCCAGAGGTGTGACAAGGATTGGAGCATATGCTTTTTCAGATTGTACAAATCTGACGGAGATTAGCCTGCCGACATCGGTAACAGAGATTGGGGATTACGCGTTTTCCGGCTGTACGAAGCTTTCGGCGGTAACGTTGAATCGAGGGCTGACGGAGATTGGAGCCGGTGCGTTTAGCGGCTGTAAGAGCCTGATGAGCCTGGCAATTCCGGAAACAGTTACCAGTATTGGGGAACAGGCTTTTGAAGGAACAGGGATAGATGATTCAGAGATTGCTTATAAGCGGGGAAGCTGCGGTACCAATCTGACCTGGGAATTGTATGGGGGAAATCGGATTTTGATCAGCGGTACGGGAGATATGACAGATTTTTCGGCAGGGCAGGCACCCTGGTACAGTTATCTTTTGGATATCACTGAGGTTACTATAGAAGATGGAGTTACGGGAATCGGAGATTTTGCCTGGAAAGATTTTACAGAGCTGACGAGCGTAACGCTTGCGGACAGTTTAAAAAGAATTGGGAAAAATGCATTTGAAGGCTGTACGAAGCTGACGGAGATTGCGCTTGGTGAACAGATTGCGAAGATTTCGGAATATGCGTTTCATCAGTCCGGGCTGAAAGAGGTTCTGCTTTCCGGCAGCGGAGAAGTTTCCATTGGCAGTTATGCGTATGCAGACTGTAAATCATTAGAGCGTATGGAGCTGCGAACTGGTACGTTCAGTATCGGAGATCATGCGTTTTCCGGGTGCGGCGGTTTAAAACAGGCTGCGGTATCTGCGGCAGTCGCAAATATGGGCAGCCATATGTTTGCAGACTGTACAGTATTAGCAGAGGTTTCACTGGGAACTGGCAGCTCAAAAATCGGGAACTATATGTTTGCCGGCTGTAAGGCGCTGAAATCTGTGGAGCTTTTGGGAAGGACTGAGGAAATTGGGGAACATGCATTTGAGAATTGTACCGGATTGGAGCAGATAGCGCTTCCGGAAACGGTGACGGAGCTTGGCGCAGGTGTATTTTCCGGCTGCAGCAGCTTACAGGAAGTTCAGTTTTCCCAGAAATTAGAAACGATTGGCGCGGATGCTTTTGCAGGCTGTACGAACATTACGGCTATGGTATTGCCGGATTCTGTAAACAGCGTGGGAAGCGGCATATTTTCCGGCTGCAGCGCGTTAGAACGCATTACGCTGCCATTTGCGGGAGAAAAAAAAGAGCCGGAGGCAGCTTCGGAGAAAACACTGTTTGGCTACATATTTGGAACAAAGGAGTATGAGGGCGGAGTAAAGGTTACGCAGTCTTATACGGATAAGGATTCTGCGGTTTATTATCTGCCAAAGACGCTTACGTCTGTAACGGTTACCGGAGGAAAACTGCTCTATGGCGTATTTGATCAGTGTACGGCGATAGAGACGATTGTCCTGCCGGAAGCGGCGTCTGCAATTGGAAACTGTGCATTCCGCGGCTGTACAGGGTTAAAAGAGATTACGCTGCCAGGGCAGCTGACAGAAATCGGGGAATACGCGTTCCGTGAATGCAGCGGCCTGACAGGTATGACATTGCCAAATGGTATGGTAACGCTTAAAACAGGTGTATTTTATGACTGCACTGCATTGGAGAGCATCACGTTTCCTGAAACGGTTGTAAAAATTGCAGATCAGACATTTCATGGATGTACAAAACTCAATAGAGTAACGTTGTCCTCAAAAACGGAACAGATTGGAGAATATGCCTTTGAGGGATGCACGGAACTGTCCGGAATCGAACTGCCAAACACAGTGGCAAAAATCGGCACCGGCGCATGGAAAGACTGTACCGGACTTTTGCAGATTGTACTGCCGGAGGGGGCGGCGGAGATTTCTGAGGAAACGTTTTTGGGCTGTACGGCGTTAGAGCGGGCTGTAATTCCGGTAAATGTAACGGTAATTGGAAGCAGCGCATTTTCCGGCTGCGCGTTGTTAGAGGATGTGTCTGTGCCGGAGACGGTGACAGAGATTGGGGAGTATGCGTTTCGCGGATGTAAGCTGCTTTCGCAGCTTGAGCTGCCCCAGGCGGTAAAGACAATTGGAAGCGGCGCATTTTCCGGCTGCAGCGGCCTCAAAAAGATCACGCTTCCATTTACCGGAGGCAGCGCAGAGGCAGAGCAGGCAGCGGCGGGCACATTGTTCGGTTATATTTTTGGAACGGAAAAATATACGGACGGTATGGCGGTCAAGCAATATTTTTCAAACGCCGGGACAGCTACCTATTATATCCCGGAGAGCCTGACAGAAGTTACAGTTACCGGAGGCAGGCTGTTTTATGGTACGTTTTATGGCTGTACCAATCTGAAAAGCATCCGTCTGTCCTCCTCTGAGCGTATGACGGAAATTGGAGCCAGTGCATTCTATAATTGTACAGGTTTAGAAGAGTTTGTGTTGCCGGAGGGTGTAACGGCAATCGGCAGCAAAGCCTTTGGAAAATGCCAGGGGCTGACAGAATTTACCGTGATCCCTGGTGTGGTGAAGCTTGGAGAGAGCGCGTTTGACGGCTGTACGGAGCTGACGGAGATATCCCTGCCGGAAGGGCTTGCGGAGATTGGAGCGGAGGCGTTTAAAAACTGCGGCGGCTTGACGGGCATGGTGGTTCCAAAGACGGTAAAAACCATTGGAAAAGGCGCGTTTTCCGGCTGTGCGGGATTGACTGGCATCACGCTGCCGTTTGTCGGAGGCGGTTTGGAATTGACGACAGCTTCGGAGAAAACACTGTTTGGCTATATTTTCGGAACAGAAAAATATACGGATGGCAAGGAAGTCGTTCAGTATGTTGGCAGCGCATCGTTTACAAATTATATTCCGGCTGGCCTGAAACAGGTTGTAGTTACCGGCGGCTCTCTGCTGCAGGGTGCGTTTTATAACTGCAAAGGATTTTCACGGATTGTACTGCCGGAGAGTTTAAAGGAAATCGGAAATCATGCCTTTTATGGCTGCAGCGGCCTGACGGGAATCACTTTGCCTGCGGATCTGACCAGAATTGGAAATTATGCGTTTTACAATTGTACCGGACTCGAGCGTATGCAGCTTCCGTCCGAGGTAACCAGTATCGGAAGCTATGCGTTTACGAACTGCACTGCCCTTTCGCAGGTTGCGCTGTCAGTGAAGACGGCTGTGATTGGCAGCTGTGCGTTTGCCAATTGTACGGGTCTGGCCAGATTTACAATTCCTGCTTCTGTGGAAAAAATTGAGAGTGAGGCATTTTCCGGCTGCAGCGCTTTGGAACAGGTGACGATTGCGGATGGGGTAAGAGAAATCGGCAATTCCGCGTTCAGTAATTGCGCCGGGCTGACAACGGTTGTAATTCCCAATTCCGTGACCTCTATGGGTTCTGCTGTTTTTTCCGGATGCAGTGGGATCTCTGATCTGACATTGCCGTTTGTGGGGAAAAGCGCAAGTTTAAAAGTCGCTGCAGCGGAGTCTTTGTTTGGCTATATTTTCGGGAGCGGGAGTTATACAGGCGCAGTAGCGACAAGGCAGTACTATTCCAACAGCTCAAGCACCTATTATCTTCCGGGCGGCCTGCGGCGTGTTGTGGTGAACGGCGGCAATTTATTATATGGGGCATTCAGTAACTGTAACCGATTAACAGAGATTCAGCTTCCGGACAGCCTGGAAAAAATCGGGGATTACGCATTCCGCGGCTGTTCGGCTTTAACCGGAATGAATCTGCCGTCAGGGCTTTTGTCAATTGGAAACAATGCGTTTATGGAGTGTAAAGGACTGAAAACACTTTCGATTCCTTCCGGCGTGACAAGTATTGGAAACTATGCGTTCCAGGCATGTACCAGTTTGGCTTCGTTTGCATTCCCGGCGAAAGTAACTGCAGTTTCAGATTATATATTTGACGGCTGCAGCTCGTTGGCGCATGTGACGATACCGGATGGAGTGGAGACGATTGGCACGTATGCGTTTAAAAACTGCGGCAGCCTGACAGGCATAGTAATTCCGGATTCTGTAAAAATGATTCAGCTGGCTGCATTTTCCGGCTGCAGCGGCCTGACAGAAATGACGCTTCCTTTTGTGGGGTATAATGTCAGCCAGACCGCATCAGATAAGCGGCTGTTTGGCTATATTTTCGGTATGCTGCGGTATGATGGAGGAGAAGCGGCAAAGCAGTTCTATTCCAACAGTTCTGTGACTTATTATATCCCGGCATCGCTGAAACGCGTTGTGGTTACCGGGGGATACATGACCTATGGAGCGTTTTCGAACTGCGGTAATCTAACGGAAATTCTGCTGCCGGATAATCTGGCTGAAATAAAAGATAAAGCGTTTTATAACTGCAAAGGGCTGGCCGGGATTCGGATTCCTACCAGGGTAACAAAGATTGCAGCGGAGGCATTTTCCGGTTGCAGCAATCTAAGGAGCATTGCGTTTTCCGGAAATGCGCCGTCCTCAATAGCAGAGAATGCGTTTACGGGCGTAACGGCAACCGTATTTTATCCGACGTCGAATACATCCTGGTCTGCCTGTGCCGGAAAGCAGTATGGAGGAACGCTTACCTGGGAAGCGCACGACCATGAGTACCGCGCGACAGTAACAGCGCCGACCTGTACAGAACAGGGATATACAACGTATCAGTGCAGGTTCTGCCAGAGCTCTTATATTGATAATTTTGTTGAGGCAATAGGACATGAGAAAGTGATTGATCCTGGAAAAGAAGCTTCCTGTATCAGTACCGGGCTGACAGAAGGCGCACATTGTTCCAGGTGTGGCGAGGTAATTACGCCGCAAAAGATAATTCCTGCGGCAGGCCATCGTTTTGTGGAATATGTATCCAATCAGGATGCAGATTATGAGAAGGATGGCACGAAAACAGCGGAATGCAGCAATGGCTGCGGCACAACAGATACCATTGTGGATATCGGGAGCCAGTTAAAAGATACCAAAAAGCCGGAACTGGAACTTACATTGGGAACAAACCACTGGAACAGCTGCCAGGATGCAGCATCGTTTGCGCTGTGCTATAATCGTGCGCAGACTGTAACCATTGCGGCCTCTGACAATGAAACGCTCTTAAACGGCAGTACCGTCAGCCGTCTGAATAAAGTTTCCTATTTTATTTCAGATGAGCCGCTGAGAGAACATGAGCTCAAACAGGTATCCTGGAAAGATTATACCGGAGGTATCAGCCTTGAGCCGGATGGCAAGTATATGGTATATGCAAAAGCAGAAGATAAATCAGGAAATACGGCTTATGCATCGACAGAAGGAATTCTTGTGGATGGTACGCCGCCTGTGTTAAAAGGCATTTCGTCAGGAGAAGTTTACTGCGGCAGAATAGAATTTACAGCAGAGGATCTTTCTTTGCAGTCAGTATCTGACAATGGAACTGCGCTTATGCCAAAAGAGGGCGTCTATACGGTAGAAGGATCTCCTGTGCAGCATGTGATAACTGCACTGGACGCGTGCGGAAACGAAACAACGGTAACGGTTGAGGTAAAACAGAGCCATGCCTGGGGTGAACCGGAATTTACCTGGAGTAAGGATTACAAAACCTGTACAGCCAGATTTGTCTGCGGCAACAACAGCAGCCATGTGGAGCGGGCGGATTGTACAGTTAAGTCAGAAGTTTTGGGCGGTTCCTGTATTACGGCAGGGGATGTGATTTATACGGCGTCCGTAACATTAGATGGAGTGGAACGGACAGACCGTGTGGAAGTATCCGGTATTGTGCCAGGGCATGCATATAAGCCAGAGTTTACCTGGTCTGCGGATCACAAGTCCTGTACGGCGGAGCTTATCTGCACACGGGAGAGCTGCTTAGAAGAGACAGAGGGACACAGGATCAGCGGATTGCAGTGTACCGTAGAACTGGAAACGACGGAAGCCACCTGTGTTTTGGAAGGAAAGAACGAAAGGGCTGCAAAGTTTACACACAATGGCGTGGAATATAAAGACGTCTGCGACGTGGAGATCATTCCGGTGAATCCGAAGAAACATGGAGATACAGAGCTTCGGGATGAGAAAGAAGCCGATTGTATGACCGACGGATATACAGGGGATACCTACTGCAGGGATTGTGGGAAACGGATAGCAGATGGAGCTGTTATCAAGCGGCTTCCGCATACCTGGGATGAAGGCAGGGTGACAAAACAGGCTGACTGTATTCATACAGGTGTCCGTACCTATACTTGTACCTACGGATGTAATACAGTCAGGGAAGAAGAAATTTCCATAGATGAGAATTATCATATCAATACAGTAACAGTCGGAATGAAAGAGCCAACGGAAGATACACCGGGATATACAGGTGATCTTTACTGCAGCGATTGTAAAAAGACGGTTGTTTATGGTACGGTGATACCTGCTGCCGGGAAACCGCCTGTCACATCGCCGGATGAACCTGGGAAACCGCCTGTCACATCGCCGGATGAGCCTGATAACCCACCTGGCGGGACAAATCCGGGAGGAACAAACCCAGGAGGAACGAATCCGGGAGGAACAAACCCAGGAGGAACAAATCCGGGAGGAACGAACCCAGGGGGAGCGAACCCAGATGGATCGAAACCGCCTGCCGGGAGCACGGGAGGAAACCAGCCGTCTGTTTCTCCGGCCGCAAAAGGAAGCAGGATTAAGGACGGAAAAGGAAATTGTTATACGGTAACCAAGGCGGACAGTAAGGGCGCGGCAGTGTCCTTTACAGCGCCTAAGAATAAGAAGATCGCTTCTGTGTCCATTCCGGCAACGGTAAAAATCGGAGGCGTTTCCTATCAGGTAACATCGATAGCAAAATCTGCGCTGGCAGGCTGTAAGAAACTCAGGAAAGTCACGATTGGAGGAAATGTTACCAGTATTGGCGACAAAGCATTTTATCAATGCAAGGCATTAACGGCGGTTACGATTCCAAAGAAGGTGGCAAAAATTGGAAAGCAGGCGTTTTATGGCGCAAAGAAACTAAAGAAGGTTACAATAAAAAGTACGAAGCTGAATAGCAAGCGTGTGGGATCGAAAGCATTTGGGAATATCCATAAACAGGCAGTTGTGAAAGTGCCGAAAAATAAGCTGGCGGCTTACCGTAAAATGCTAAAAAAGCGGGGAATTACAGGGAAAAAGCAGAAAATTAAGAAGTAACTCATGTTTCTGGCAGTCATCAGGCGGATATATTATTGGCCAAAGCTGGCTGCCAGAACGCTGTTGTACAGGAAAGAGCTGAAAGCATATCAAACAGGAAGCAGGTGGACCAAATGAACCAGGGAGATAAAGTAGGGATTGTGTGCTGTTCTAATGGAAGGCCGCATACGCAGACAGGAGTGGAGAAAACAGATCGGCTGGAATGCGTATTGCGTGAAATGGGGCTGATTCCGGTCTTTAGTGATTACATCTATGAGAAAGAAGACGGTTCTCCTTTCAGCGGTTCGGGTAAGGAGAGAGCAGACGGTCTGATGCGTTTTTATCAAGATCCGCAGATTGCGGCAATTTTTGATATTTCCGGCGGCGATATTGCAAATGAGATATTGCCGTATCTGGATTTTGCGGGGATTGAGAAGTCCGGGAAACAATTCTGGGGATATAGTGATCTGACTGCAGTAATCAATGCTGTTTATGCGAAAACGGGTAAATCGTCTGTTTTATATCAGGTAAGAAATCTGATTGGCACGGATGCCAAAAATCAGATCAGGCGTTTTTCCGATACCGTTCTTGGCGGTGGGAAGTCATTGTATCTGTCTGGCTGTAATTTTTTGCAGAAGGAGCGGATGCAGGGAATTGTAGTCGGCGGCAATATCAGATGCCTGCTAAAACTGGCGGGAACTCCATTCTGGCCGGATATGAGAGAAAAGATTTTGCTTCTGGAGGGATTTCACGGAGGCGTGGCGCAGCTGACCGCTTATTTTGCCCAGCTGCAGCAGATGGGAGTATTTGCACAGATCAACGGGCTTTTGCTGGGGACATTTACAGAACTGGAACAGAAGGGGTATGCTCTTTTCGCGGCTGAACTGGCAAAGCAGTTTGCGGGAGCAGATATTCCTGTCGCCAGAACCGGAGAAATTGGCCATGGGGCGGATGCAAAGGCAATTGTAATCGGGCGGGAACTAATCTTACAGGGGGCGTTATGTTAAAAATAGCAGTATGCGATGATGAGGAATCTACGCGGCAGTATCTGAAACATGTAATCCGCCGTGCGCTTCATGTACAGGCGGATTTGTTTGCATCCGGAGAAGAGCTTTTAAAGGCGGATCGGGAATACGATATTTTATTTTTGGATATTTGCCTGAACCCTCTTAAGGATTCCTGTGAGCGGAGCCGGGCAGGGGAACGTTGTAAATTAGATGGAATGGAGACGGCAAGGCGTCTGAAATCCCGTGCGTCCGGAGCGGATACGATACTTATTTTTATTACGGCAATGTCAGAGTATGTGTATGATGCGTATGATGTGGAAGCATTTCATTATCTTCTAAAGCCTGTCAATGAGGTCAAATTGATAGAAGTGATACAGAAAGCGGCGGCTAAAGCCAATGGGAAAAAAGTGGCCGCGCCGCTTGTAATCAAAGTAAACGGAGCTTACCGAAATGTTTTAAAAGAGGATATTTATTATGCGGAGAGCAGCGGCAGAAAGATTATTCTGCATACAAAAGCCGGAGATTTTTCCTACTATGAAAAAATGGAAGAATTAGAACAGAAGCTGGGCGATGGATTTTTTCGATCGCACCGGGGGTATCTGGTGCATCTTAAGGAGGTGGCTTCTTATGACAGAACAGGTATTACCCTGAAATCCGGAGAACTCGTGTTCCTGGCTAAACAAAAATATAATGACTTTGTGGCTGCGTATATGAGGTATCTGATGCGGTAGGCGAATGAAATGTAACGATGAAATAATAGGGGACAGAAAAATATGAAAGATACGCTGTATTTTATAATAGATCTATTCCATTATACCCTGATGGGCGTTCTGCTGGTATCCCTTTTGCATGGAATGCTTGCAGAACGTTTTCGTTATTCTGCAGTGTTGATGTGCCTGCAGTTTCTGACAGTCCGCCAGTTTTTTTCACATGCAGGCTGGGCGCAGCAGGTGATATATGGAACTGACCGAGTGGTGAAAAGCAGCAGGCAGAGCATCCTTCCTATAGCAGTAAGCCTGTTTGCAACATTGGCTGCAGGAATGCTTTTGTACCGGAGGAGCCGGATGAAACTGCCGGCTCTGGTCACGGCATTCTATGCTTTGGCGGAGCTGGTACGTTTTACATTTTATCCGGCTGCAGTCTGGAGCATTAACCAGGCGTCCGATTATTTTATTGGCCGTTACATCGCTGACGGGGCGCTTGGAATGGATACGTTTATACAGAGAGTGAATACGGCGGAATGTATCTGGAATCTGACGATTACGGTATTGAATGCAGCCTGTCTGTTTCTCTGCATCCGCTGGTATAAACGATTTATCAAATCAGGAGAGGCAGAATCCGGGGAAGCGGCAGTTTTGTTTGTTCCGGGGCTGATGGGTTTACTGTTTACGCTGATGCTGCGATGCATCCTCTTTTATTATTCCAGAGAACTGTCCGGGGAAGCGAATATGGGGGTACACAGCCTGATTGAGCAGTATCCGGAACTAAATCTGCTGATTCCGGTTATGTCCTTGTTGTGTATTGCGTCGATTCTGCTAAGCGCCAGTATGCTTGATAAGCTGGCAAGGGAAAATGAAATGCGGCAGCGGGCCAAATTGCTGTGGAGCAGTGCAAGGGAATTGGAAACTTATGTGCAGGATATGGAAAGCGTTCATCTGAAAATCCAGGGAATGAAGCACGATATGAAACACCATATAGCAGATATGAATGCTTTGCTGGCCAGAATGGCAGCCGGTGATACAAAGGCGGGAGAAGAAGTCCGCCGTTATGTGGATTCCATGCAGGATTCCCTGAATGAGCTGGATTTAAAATTTCAGACCCAAAACCCTGTTACGGATGTGGTGTTAGGCCGTTATGTGCGTCTGGCGGAGCAGAAAAAAATTGCGTTTTCAAGTGATTTTATTTTTCCAAAACATATGGGTATAGATGCCTTTGATCTTAGCGTGATTCTAAATAACGGGCTGGATAATGCCGTGGAAGCCTGTGAAAAAGAGAAGGAGGCGCCTTTTATTTCCCTGCATGCCAGCCGAAAGGGGGCAATGTTTTTTCTTACGATAGAAAACAGTTTCAGCGGAGCGCTGCATCTGAAAGAGGGAATGCCGGTATCCGGGAAATCTGGGCCTGGCCATGGCCTGGGATTGAAAAATATCCAGAACTGTGCGGAGAAATATTATGGCAGGATGGAGGTACAGAGAAAGGAAGGACGGTTTTTGCTGACGGTGATGCTGCAGGGAGACGCCAGCTTACAGACAGGTAAAGAATGAAAATGCAGTTTTACGGAATAGAAATCTATCATGCACAGAGATCGTTTCGTGACAAAAAAAGTACAATTGATTACAATTTTATAGACTTTTTTCTCCAAAGGCCGATATCTAATATGATATCTTAAGTGTGTTCCCGGACTGTGTGACAGCCCAGGCGATAGGACAGGAGCCTGCCGGGAACACTTCATAAAAAGTACAGGAGGGATTCTATGCGAATTACAAACCAGATGATGGCCAGAGCTTCCGCGAAAAGCGGAATTCCGCTGCAGCAGACGTCGATGCTGAATTATTTGCAAAATATGAATAAAACAGGAAGCCAGACCCTGTTATCTTCTCTGGGAAATACCACCCAGACCAATTCTCTGCTGAGAAGCATCAGTAAAAAGAACAGCCTGCAGCTGGAGTCTTCGGCAGAGAGCCTGAGCGATTATGCAGCAAAGCTGGCTGGCAATGGAGATGACTCCCTGTTCGCGAAAGCGGAACAGTCAGGGGATACATCCGAAATTATAGCAACGGCAGAGCGTATGGCGGAATCGTATAACAAAACAATCAAATCGTTAAAAAATTCGGATTCCACATTAAATAAGTTCTACCTGCAGGAGCTTTCCGGCTATACAGCAGGACAGTCGGATGCGCTCAAGGCAGTTGGAATTACCAGAAATAAGGACGGAAGCCTGAGTATTCAGAAAGATACCTTAAAGAGCGCCGATCTTGACAGCCTGAAGAAAGCTTTTGGAAGCGAGTCCGGTTTTGCGGAAAAAGTAAGCTACGTCGGCAGCAGGGTGGCACAGAATGCGGCGGCGCTTGGTTCTGCGGCATTAAACGGCTACAGCAATACAGGAAGAGAGCTTTACAATTCATTTGCCAGAAGCATGTATGATTTCTGGGGATAGGAGACTGCTATGGTAGGAAACGTTAGTGGAATTGTAGAATCCTACTTTGCGGCGGATCATGCGAAAAGCCAGCAGAATACAGCCGCGTCTCAGACGGGCAGCCGTTTTTCCGATTATCTGGATTATGCGTTGCTCAACAGCCGAACAGGGCTTCTGTTTGGGAACGGCTTAGATTCCGGTTATTCTTATATGAATGGACTGTCCAATTCCATATGGCAGAGTATGGTGTTAAAGGCATTAAAAGAAGGACTAAAGAAGGATTCTGACGCAGAGGATGCGGATGCATCCTCGCCGGAGGATACGGCAAAAGCAGAAGCGAAGAAAAAGCCGGACTGGGCGACGATACGGGTGATCAGCCGCTATCAGTCCCCAATGGCGCAGACAGCAGAAAAAGGGATGCTGATCTAAGAACATTTCTGCGGGAACTGCAGGGACATATGGCAAACAGGAAGAAAAACAGGGGAGCTGTGACGGATAAGGATCATGGCTCTCCTGTTCTGGTTATGCAGCTGTTTTACCAAAACGAATCAGACTGCATCTGTACGGCTGGCAGTCTGGGCTCGCTCGATCAATTGGTCTGGATATGAAAAATCAGGATAATTTTATACAAATTACACAATCATACTGTAAATTGTCATTTATTTCTAAAAAAAATGTCAAATAAATTGTATAAAATGTTTTGACTTTTTAAGAAAAAGGATTGGATACTGTAAAAAAAACAAAGCCAGGATCGGCAAAAAAATGGATAAATAACGAAAAACTAAGGTATTGGGAAATTGGCGTTTTCTTGACAAATTTAAACGTAAATGGCATAATTTCACAATGTCAGGAGATACTATATTTGTATTTTGTGAAAGGAATGATTGTTATGATTAAAAAGACAGTTCAATTTAAAAATTCAGAGGATGTGGAGGAATTTGTAAAAGCAGCGGGACAGTGTGATTTTGAAATTGATATTCTGTGCGATCATATTTATATCGATGCAAAATCAATCCTTGGCGTATTGGGACTTGGCCTTAGAAAAAATCTGACAGTTCAGTATTTTGGTGAAAATCCGGTATTTGAAAAAGCATTAAACGATTATGCAGTAGCATAATGAGAGAAAATATGGATGCCTGCAACAGGAAAGGTATCTGAACTGTTATACGGAAGCATTGCGGTTTTGCGAAAGCAAAAGAGCAGTGCTTTCTTTTTTTGGTGTTTCAGGTTATAATGGCAGGGAGTATCGAACGATAGAAGTAACGGGAAAGATATGGATACTGTTACGGATGGAAATGAGCGTGAATTGGCATGGAAGAACTTCCATTGATTAAATTATCGGTGCGGAATCTGGTTGAGTTTATTCTGCGTTCCGGTGATATTGATAACCGGATTGGCGCGGGCAGGCGTACAGAGGCGATGCAGGAAGGCAGCAGGATACACCGGAAAATTCAAAGAAGGATGGGCGCCGCTTATCGTGCGGAGGTTCCGTTGAAAATTTTGTATGAGACAGATTCGTATCAGCTTCTGATTGAAGGACGTGCAGACGGCATTATTCAGGACGAGCCGGTTGTGATCGATGAGATCAAAGGCGTATATCAGAATCTGGAATGGCTGGAAGAACCAGTATTTGTCCATAAAGCGCAGGCCATGTGTTATGCTTATATGTATGCCAGGGAACAGAATCTGGATCGGATTGGCATACAGATGACCTACTGCAATCTGGATACAGAGGAGATTCGTCGTTTTTGGGAAGAATATGCGTTTTTGGATTTGGAAAAGTGGTTTTTGGGGATTGTGGGGCAGTATCAGAAATGGGCGGATTTTCAGACGGCCTGGAGAAAGAAGATGACAGCGTCAATTGCCAGTCTGGACTTTCCATATCCATACCGTAAAGGACAAAAAGAACTGGCGCAGGATGTTTACCGAACGATCCTGCGGCGGAAAAATCTGTTTATCCAGGCGCCTACAGGTACCGGAAAGACACTTTCTACTGTGTATCCTGCAGTGAAAGCCGTAGGAGAAGGGCTTGCGGATAAGATTTTTTATCTGACGGCAAAGACTGTAACCGGGACGGTGGCAAAAGAGACGTTTTCGCTGCTTTCTGAAAAAGGATACCGGGCAAAAGTGATTTCCATTACCGCGAAGGAAAAAATGTGTCTGTGCGTGGAATCCCCCTCCGGAGATACTTTGGCGCTGGACTGCAATCCGGTACATTGTCCGTATGCGAAAGGGCACTTTGACAGGGTAAATGACGCAGTGTTTGAGCTGCTGCAAAAGGAAGATTTTTTTACAAGAGAAATATTGCTTGCGCAGGCCAGGAGACATCAGGTCTGCCCGTTTGAGATGTGCCTGGATGCGGCGTCCTGGTCGGATGCTGTGATTTGTGATTACAATTATGCATTTGATCCCAATGTATATCTGAAGCGTTTTTTTGCGGAAGGGCAAAAGGGGGATTATATTTTTCTGGTGGATGAAGCGCATAATCTGGTAGAGCGGGGCAGGGAGATGTACAGTGCAAAACTATATAAGGAAGATTTTCTGGCGGTCAGAAGCTATATGAAGGGCCGGGATATGCGTCTGCAGCAGGAATTGACGAAG
>CAJUPF010000001.1:106257-144852 GCA_910588565.1 uncultured Lachnospiraceae bacterium | reverse complement strand
GTTCTGTGATAAAATTCACAGCAATAACATGTTCCGTTATCTGCTCCTGGATGAGCCGACCCGTGGTATTGACGTCGGAACGAAAGTGGATATACAGAAACTGGTGCTGAAACTCGCTTCAGAAGGAATGAGCGTTACATTTATTTCCTCCGAGCTGGACGAAATGCTTCGTACCTGTTCCCGTCTGGTTGTCATGCGCGACCGCAAGATGGTGGGCGAGATTTCCGGCGCGGATCTGAACCAGACAAAGGTTATGAGTACAATTGCGGGAGGTGAAAAATAATTATGGCAAATGGAACTAAAAATTCAAACGACAGTTTAGTTATGCGTGTAGTCAGACATCAGATGTTTATTCCGGTTGCCGCTTTGGTGCTGCTTGCATTGTTCAATCTGATTATGGACCCGTCGTTCTTTAAGGTTACTTTTGGATATAACAGTGCAGGGAACCCGATGTTATCCGGCAACCTGATTTCCATTCTGGACAATGGTTCCGAGCTTGCAATCCTTGCAATCGGTATGACGCTGGTTACAGCGGCGTCCGGCGGACAGGATATCAGTGTCGGCGCGGCTGTGGCAATTGCCGGCAGTACGCTTCTGCGTATGCTTTGCGGCACGAATTCCCGGCCTGAGACGCTTCAGTCCCCGATTATCGTGGCATTTCTGGTAAGCTGTATCGTTGCGATGCTGTTTGGCGCATTTAATGGTATATTGGTTGCTTATTTTAAGATTCAGCCTATGATTGCGACATTGATTCTGTATACGGCAGGACGTTCGATCGCAGCATGGATTAATAATAATGAGCTTCCTATTGTAAATGATACGACATTTACATATTTTGGAGGGGTTATCCCGGGCATACCGATTCCGACGCCCTTCTTTATCGCGGTGATTTGCATTATCATCATTACGCTTGTGCTGAAATTTACAAATCTCCGTCTATATACCCAGGCAGTAGGTATTAACCAGAGTTCATCCAGATTAAACGGTCTGAATCCGGCGGTAATTAAAGTGGTTTCATTTGTAATTCTTGGTTTATGCGTAGCGGTAGTTGGTCTGATCAAAGTAAGCCGTATTTC
This sequence comes from uncultured Lachnospiraceae bacterium, assembly GCA_910588565.1. Classification (GTDB taxonomy): domain Bacteria; phylum Bacillota; class Clostridia; order Lachnospirales; family Lachnospiraceae; genus Roseburia_B. The sequence continues at coordinate 143,776 of CAJUPF010000001.1, read as the reverse complement.
TTCTATCAACTATTCCGTTGTTGCAAAGGATATTGAAATGGACGCCATCCTTGCGGTTGCGTTGGGTGGAAACGCCTTGAGCGGCGGTAAATTCAACATGGCGGCTTCTATTCTGGGCGCTTATGTTATCCAGTGTCTTACAACGACATTGTATAAATTTAAGGTTCCGGCAGACGCGCTTCCGGCATACAAGGCAGTCGTTATTATCGTTCTTGTTGTGATCAGTGCGCCGACCGTAAGGGATGCATTGTCTAATGTTATGAAGAAATCAAAAGCGAAGGGGGTAGCATAGTATGTCAAATAATAAATCAACAGCATCCGGCGGTCTTATGGATAAATTGAAAAATATGACCGATACATCATTACTCCTGACGATTACAATTGTGATTTTCTTCGTTATGTATATTGGCGCTATGGTGTTTCAGGGGGCCGGCTTTTTAAAGCCCCAGACATTCTTTAATATTTTAAATTCTCAGGCGGCGTTGATTTGCCTTGCCTGCGGACTGAGCCTTGTTATGATTACCGGAGGCATCGATATCTCTGTCGGCGGCGTGACGGCGCTGATCAGTATGTGTTGTGCGGTATATCTGGACTATAAGGGCGGCAATATGTTTGTATCTGTTCTGATAGCGCTGGCAATCGGCCTTGGATTTGGCCTGTTCCAGGGATTTTTAGTTGCATATCTGGATATTCAGCCGTTTATCGTTACGCTGGCGGGTATGTTCTTTGCGCGTGGTATGACGACAATTGTAAACAGCGCTCCTTTCAACGTGGTAAATGAATCGTTTACAAGTTTAAAAGGAACACGTATTGTAATCCCGGGCATGGGTTCTGTAAATAATCTTGGCAAATATGTAGATGCGTATATCGAGATTGGCGTTATCGTGGCGCTTCTCGTTGTGGCAGTTCTCTTCTGCGTGCTCAGATGGACGAGGCTTGGCCGCGCCTTTTACGCAGTTGGCGGTAACAGCCAGAGCGCTTTAATGCTTGGCATCAATGTAAAGAGAACCCGGTTCTTAGCACATGTGCTTTGTGGATTATTGGCGGGAATTGGCGGATACCTTTACTTCCTGCATGTAGGCTCCGGCTCTCCATCCCATGCAACGGGAGCGGAAATGGATGCGATTGCATCTTCCATTATTGGCGGTACGATGCTGACAGGCGGTGTTGGCAACATCATTGGTACGTTGTTTGGCGTGCTTTCACTCAGTACGATTCAGAATATCGTAGCTTCAGCAGGTTTGGATCAGGCATGGTGGTCAGGTATCACAAGAGCTGCAATGCTCTGTCTCTTCCTGATTATTCAGAGTGTTGTTATGGCACGTAAGAGTAAATAATAGTTTGTGTAAAAAGAAACCCCTGGGATCTTGGATTCCGGGGGTTTTTATAGTGGCTGGCGGAGGGACGCCCGGAATGGGTATCTGTCTGCCGGCTCGCTCCCGCTCGGAAAAGACGCAGCGGTACTAAGCGTGTAGCGATTGCAGGCAATCTCTGCGCGCTTAGTACCGGCGTCTTTTAACGGTCAGCAGACAGATACCCATTCCGGGCTGATTGTCGTACCATGCTTTAAAGTTGATGCCTTCGATTTGAACTAAGAGTAGTATGTTTCAACGGATACATTAATGCCGCAAAGGGAATTTTTCTTAACTTATAGCGTTGAATAACGTAGTCAGGGAGGGGCTGGGGCGGTTTCGTCCGCATTGTATAGATGTTATGGGAGCGTTTAGAAGCTCTTAATCCTGAGCATCGGAACAAAATAACTCCCCCGCCCCAGCCTCTCCCTGACGGTCGATTAACCCACCATTAAGTAAAGCCCCATTCTCACTCCCCAGCTGTCATCCGCAGCTCCAAAAATAAAACAGTTGACGTAACCAGAAAAGTGTGTTATGCTGAAACAGCTTGGAAGTAGGTCTTTTTTTTATGCCTAAAAAAGGCATGGAAAAACACAATGAATTTATGGAGGTGGAAGTTGTGCGCACAAGAATTACATTGGCATGCACGGAATGCAAACAGCGTAATTACAACACGAAGAAAGACAAGAAAGCTCATCCGGACAGATTGGAACTGAAAAAGTATTGCAGATTTTGCAGAAAGCATACTGCACACAAAGAAACCAAATAATCTGGGCAGAGCAAAGGAGTGGAATTATGGCAGATAATGTGAAAGTAGAAAATGCTCCTAAGACGAGCTGGTTCGAAGGTTTAAAAGCTGAATTCGGCAAAATAGCCTGGCCGGAGAAAGAACCACTTGCAAAGCAGACCGTTGCTGTAATCGCCGTATCGTTGGTACTCGGTCTGGTTATTACAATACTGGATACCTTTATTCAGTATGGTATTGATTTCCTGGTAAATTTATAGGAGGTGTTTTATGGCAGAGGCACACTGGTATGTGGTTCATACCTATTCCGGTTATGAGAATAAGGTAAAAGCAAATATTGACAAGACAATAGAAAACAGGCATTTAGAAGATCAGATTCTGGAAGTAAGGGTTCCAATGCAGGACGTTTACGAGATGAAGAACGGTGCCAGGAAGCAGGTTTCCAAGAAAATGTTTCCGGGATATGTACTTATCAACATGATTATGAATGATGATACCTGGTATGTTGTCAGAAACACCCGAGGGGTCACAGGGTTTGTCGGACCAGGTTCTAAACCGGTGCCGCTGACAGACGAAGAGATGATGCCGCTGGGGATCAAGAATGAAGATATTGTGGTGGATCTGGAAGAAGGCGATACTATTGTAGTGACCGGAGGCGTCTGGAAAGATACCATCGGTGTGATACAGTCTATGAATCATGGCAAGCAGATTGTTACCATCAATGTCGAGTTATTCGGCCGCGAAACGCCGGTAGAAATCAGTTTCGCAGAAGTAAAGAAGATGAATTAAGGAGGTTAATTCCAAATGGCAAAGAAAGTTCAAGCATATATTAAATTACAGATTCCTGCTGGAAAGGCAACGCCGGCTCCTCCAGTTGGACCTGCATTGGGACAGCATGGTGTCAATATCGTTGAATTTACCAAGCAGTTCAATGCAAGAACAGCAGATCAGGGTGATTTGATTATTCCTGTCGTAATCACAGTATACGCAGACAGAAGCTTTAGTTTTATTACAAAGACTCCGCCTGCGCCAGTATTAATTAAGAAAGCCTGCAATATCAAGTCTGGTTCCGCAGAACCAAACAAGACAAAGGTTGCAACGATTTCCAAAGACAAGCTGAAAGAAATCGCAGAGTTAAAAATGCCCGACTTAAATGCAGCTTCTCTGGAAGCGGCTATGAGCATGATCGCAGGTACGGCAAGATCCATGGGCGTAAAAGTAGAAGAGTAAGCATATTGTAACAGTGGGAGGGAGACGCTCCCCCGATATTACCACAGGAGGTTAGAAACATGAAAAGAGGTAAGAGATATTTGGAAGCTGCAAAAGCAGTTGACAGGACAGCTTCCTATGATAAAGAAGAAGCTGTTGCTTTAGCAAAAAAAGTAGCAGTTGCAAAATTTGACGAGACAATCGAAGCTCATATCAGAACCGGCTGTGACGGACGCCATGCGGAGCAGCAGATCCGCGGCGCTGTTGTATTGCCGCACGGAACAGGAAAAGCAGTCCGCGTACTGGTTTTCGCAAAAGGCGCGAAACTTGATGAAGCTCAGGCGGCAGGCGCGGATTTTGTTGGCGGTGAAGAACTGATTCCGAAGATCCAGAAAGAAGGCTGGCTTGATTTTGACGTAGTAGTAGCGACACCGGATATGATGGGCGTTGTAGGACGCTTAGGACGTGTCTTAGGACCCAAAGGTTTGATGCCAAACCCGAAGGCCGGAACGGTTACTATGGACGTGGCCAAGGCAATCAACGATATCAAAGCTGGTAAGATTGAGTACAGATTAGACAAGAGTAATATTATCCATGTGCCAATTGGAAAAGCATCCTTTACAAATGAGCAGTTAGCGGACAACTTCCAAACCCTTATGGATGCAATTGTCAAAGCAAAACCAAGCAGTTTAAAAGGACAGTACATCAGAAGCATTACATTGGCTCCGTCTATGGGACCTGGTGTAAAAGTAAATGTCGCAAAAGTTATTCAGTAAGCTTTTGACAGTTGACATCTGTTATAGAACATGCTATAATGAACAGGAATATTGCCGAAGACAGCAGGTGCCATTAGCGTAATCGTAAGAGCCTGCCGAGGAGATTTGAATCATTTTAGATTGCATATTACCTCTCTGTCTTTGGGCAGAGAGGTTTTTTTCACAGACTGCGTTGCAGCAGCGGATACTGGGAAGAAAGCCCTCCGGGCAGATTCTGTCCGATGAAAAAATAATAAAAGGAGGTGCACGATTCGTGGCAAAAGTAGAACTGAAACAGCCAATCGTACAGGAGATTTCTGAAAACGTAAAAGATGCACAGTCAGTCGTTGTAGTGGATTACCGTGGTCTTACCGTTGCAGAAGATACAGAGCTTCGTAAACAGCTCAGAGAAGCGGGCGTTACTTATAAAGTTTATAAGAACACGCTGATGAACTTTGCATTTAAAGGAACTGATTTTGAAAGTCTTGCTCCTGTATTGGAAGGACCGAGCGCTATTGCGATTTCTTCTACAGATGCAACAGCTCCGGCCAGAATCTTAGCAAAGTTTGCTAAGACGGCTCCGGCATTGGAGATGAAGGCGGGTGTAGTAGAGGGAACCTTCTATGACGCAGAAGGGATCAAAGCTATCGCAGAAGTACCGTCCAGAGAAGAATTGCTTTCCAAATTCCTTGGAAGCATTCAGTCGCCGATTACGAACTTTGCCCGTGTGCTTAAACAGATTGCTGAGAAAGACGGCTCAGGCGAAGCAGCGCCTGCCGAAGCAGCAGAAGAAGCTCCGGCAGAAGCATAAGACAACAGAATTTGTATTTGAATCATGATCAATGGAGGTTAAAAGAAAATGGCTAAATTAACAACAGCAGAATTTATTGAAGCTATTAAAGAGTTAAGCGTATTAGAGTTAAATGATTTAGTAAAAGCATGTGAAGAAGAATTCGGCGTATCTGCAGCAGCAGGCGTTGTAGTTGCAGCAGGCGGCGGTGAAGCGGCGGCAGCGGAAGAGAAGACGGAGTTCGACGTAGAGCTGACAGAAGTTGGCCCGAACAAAGTTAAAGTTATTAAAGTTGTTCGCGAAGTAACCGGCTTAGGCTTAAAAGAAGCAAAAGATTTGGTTGACAATGCTCCGAAGGTAGTAAAAGAAGCTGCTGACAAGGCAGGCGCAGAAGATCTGAAAGCAAGACTTGAGGCAGAAGGCGCTAAAGTTACATTAAAATAATAGCGACAGATAAAAGACACAGGGATGTGCAGAAATCCCTGTGTCTTTTTTTGTCTTTTTTTCAAGCCTGCATCCGTTTCATTTCAATCAGTGATTCAAGATAACGGATGGTTGTTTCCAGTTCTTCAATTGTAAGGGCATTCGCCAGATCAATTAAAGAAGCCTGTTTTTGTTTTATCCCAAACAAAATATAATCAGCAGAGCTGTTTAGCTGACGGCAGATTTTGGCAAGCGTATCCTGGGATACCCCCTTTTTACCATTTTCGATTTCGGATAAGAAATTAATAGAAATATCGATTAATTCGGCAAACTCGGCCTGTGTATAGTCGCTTAACAGGCGCAGCTGCCGGATTCTCTGCCCGATTTCTGATTTGTCAATCATTTCTGTCATATAAAACCCTCCATTATAAAAATTATTGTATCAGTATTCCCGAATGCGCAACATTAATCATAGTTTTAATTAATTCGCTTAAAGCGAATAATTATTGACAAAATACGACAGCGCCGCTACTATAAAACAGAATGGTTCTAAATTGACTTATTAATGGAGGCTGAAAATGAAGATAAATCTGAAAAAAAGCGTTTGGGTATTGCTATTAAGCTTTTGTTGTATATTTTTGTCTGAGAGTGTGGCCTTAAACGGGGCAGCAGCGGATCAAATACCAGGGCATATATCTGAGGAACCGGTTGAAGATGACACCCATGCGGAACGGAAAGAAAAGGATGGGAGATATCTGAATTTGTATATTAGTGAGGAATTTTGCGTTAAAATAGATGTACTTTTAATATTTGGGGGATGGATGCTGCTCTTTCTTATTGTATTGGAAAAGACACAGTGAATTTGCCCCGTTTCGTATCTGCCATAGCAGCCTCCCGTGACAGGCGCTTCCTGGTCACATAGTTTGGTATGGTCAGCGCAGTAAATGCGCAGACCTGTCTGAACTGTTACAACAAAAGTAACGAATGCCGGAAAAAAATATTGAAAAAAGGGTAGCGGAGAATTGCTTTTCGTATTATACTTAAAAAGTATGCTTGAGAAAGGAACGGTAATTATGCCAAAAGAAAAAGAAAAACCGTCTGCAGCCCAGGAAGCGTTCAGCTGGGCGATTACAATTGCGATTGCCTTTGGCGCGGCGTTGTTTGTAAAGAACTTTATCATTATTAATGCAACCATTCCCTCCGGCTCTATGGAAAATACCATTATGACAGGGGATCGCCTGATAGGAAACCGGCTTGCCTATATCCGAAAAGCTCCGCAGCGCGGCGATATCGTTATTTTTAAATATCCGGACGATGAAAGCCAGAAATTTGTAAAACGCGTGATTGGGCTTCCGGGAGAGACGGTGGAGATTATAGACGCAAAAATTTATATCGAAGGTTCCAGAGTTCCGCTGGAAGAAGATTATTTAAAGGATGAATGGACAGCGGCAGCCGGTCCATATTATTTTGAAGTGCCGGAGGACTCCTATCTGGTTCTGGGAGACAACAGGAACCATTCTGTGGATGCAAGAGTCTGGCAGAATCAATATGTTGCAAGGGATAAGATTCTTGGAAAAGCGGTATTCCGTTATTATCCATTTAAAGAGGCTGGCTCCTTATACAAAGATTGAAAGCCATGCGGCAAAATCAAGGAAAGGATGGAAGGTATAATGTCAAAAGAGAGTGGACAGATTGAAAAACAGGAAGAAGCTTCTGCGGTAAAAGAACTGATTAGCTGGGTGATTACAATTGCTCTTGCTGTTGTGGCTGCGTTGTTTATTAAGAATTATGTGATTATCAATGCCAATATTCCCTCCGGTTCCATGGAGAATACCATTATGACAGGAGATCGTCTGTTTGGGTACCGGCTGGCATACCGTAAAAATCTGCCGGAGCGGGGGGATATTATTATATTCAGATTTCCGGATGATGAGACGGAGAATTATGTAAAACGTGTCATTGGGCTTCCGGGTGAGAAAGTGGAGATTCACGATGCGAAGATTTATATAGACGGTTCGCAGATTCCTTTGGAAGAACAGTATCTGAAGGAGGAGTGGACTGTGGCGACAGGAGATTATATGTTTGAGGTGCCGGAAGATTCTTATCTGGTTCTGGGGGATAACCGGAATAATTCATTTGATGCACGGTATTGGGATCATACTTATGTAACGAAGGATAAGATTCTTGGAAAGGCGGTATTCCGCTATTATCCGTTTAAAGAGGCGGGTTCTTTATATTAAAGCAGGTGGTTTGTATGGAAAAAACATTACTGTTTATTCAGGGAATATATGACACGATTGATCTGTTTGTGGAGGCTCTTTCCGGCGCCTTCCGGCAGATGGGCTGCACCTGTTATCAGATTGATATCAGGGATGAGGCTTCTGCAATGCTTCAGCTGAAGAAACGAATCGAAGAGGGCTCCATTGACGCGATTATAACCTTTAATAATATTGGTTATAATCTGTCTTTTTTTGAAGGGAAAAATATATGGGAGGAACAGGAAATCCCTTATATCAATATATTGATGGATCATCCCTTCCACTATGCATACCCGCTGATGCATGCGCCAAAAACTTCTGTTGTATTCTGCACGGATCGGAATCATATGGCGTTTTTGCGGCGGTTTTATCCCCATTTAAAGCGGGTGGATTTTATGCCCCATGCGGGAATGGAAGCGGATATTTCTGAATATGCAAAAGCCGGAAGATGCCATTTATGCCAACAGGGGGACGCGTATCATCTTTCTATGGAGGAGCGGCCCATTGATGTACTGTATGCAGGAGGATTATCCAAATATGTAGCGGAAGGACTGGTGCCGGATTTGGGTGCGATCCGGGAATTTGATGCATTTGAACTGGCGCAGGAAGCGCTGGCGGATCTGATACAGCATCCGTCTAAAACGACAGAAGCTGCTGTGGAGGGGTATCTGCGGTCAATTGGAAAACAGTATACGGATAAAGAATTAAACCATTGGATTACAGAGCTGCGTTTTATTGATTCCTATGCCACTTCATTTTACCGGGAACAGTCTGTACGGCTTCTGGTAGAACATGGCGTCAGGGTAACGGTATTCGGCGGCGGCTGGGATCGCTGTGAGTGGGCGGATCATCCGAATCTGATCTATGGTGGAAAAGTACTGGCGCCTCAGGTTTTGGAGCTGATGAACCATGCCAAAATCGTGCTGAATACTATGACATGGTATAAAAATGGCATCCATGACCGCATTATCAATGGAATGCTGGCAAAAGCGGCTGTTGTTACGGATATGTCAGAATATCTGGAGGAAGCGCTTCCCGGGCATATGCTTATATCCTCTGAGGCATGTGTGCCAGGCGATCATATAGAAGAAATGAACTCCAAGACGTATGCGCCAGTTGGCAGCCGCAGCAAGACGGCTCCCTGTCTGGCTGCGTTTTCTCTGCCGCAGATACAGGAATTGCCGGAGTTGGTGCAGAATCTTTTGGATCATCCGGAGCAAATGGAAGAGATAGCCAGAAACGGATACCGCTACGCCAAAGCACATCATACCTGGAAGCAGCGGGCAGAGTATATTTATGAAAAATATTTGAAGTAAGACGATAAATGATACGGCGGCAATCAAAATGATCTGACGCTATCAGAGCCGCAAAACCACAAAATCTTATAGGAACAAATAAACCGGGAGTCTGAAAACAGATTCCCGGTTCAGCTATTTACATTAAAGCAGCTGCCTGTTAACAATAATGATCCAGCATCATTCCCGAATAGATCGAAGCGTTATATGGGGACATATAATTTTCGCCCGGTTTTTTATAGGTGACAATAATTTTATTCACGTACTTGATTGGATCGATGGAAGCATTGTTGGCCTTGACAGAAAGGGAATTTTTAAAGGAATTCAGTACGGAAAACGTTCCGTTGATATCCTTTGTCTCAACTGCTTCTCCAAGCATATCTTTGTCAATTGAAATCGCCCCGTTGTCTTCTACTACTAGGCCGATGGATTCCAAATCGTTCTTATGGGTAAACGATACGCTTCTCAGATCATACAGCAGCCGGTTCCCTTGCTGGCTGGTGGAATAACGCTCTCCGGTGTCGATAAAACTGTTATAGGCGTCTACTAATTCCTGCAGATTGTCGGCTACCGCATCTACACTGGTCTTAAAACCAATCTGGGAAGGTTCATCTTCCGGGCTGATCCCGTGCAGAGTCAGCTCAAATACTTTGTCAATTGTAAATGTATTAGAATAAGAAGTGTGTTCATCGCCGTTCAAAATAAAAGACGCGTTCTGTGCCGGGGAAGTAACCAGATCAATTCCCAGCAGCTCGATAGCATCAATGGAATTGCTGGAAGCTTTGGGCTTAATATCAAAAAGCGCTGATTTATTTTCGCTTAATCCAGTCTGCCTGGAAGTGAGTTTGAGAGAACTCTGCCCTTTTTCATCTCTGATAATCTCTGCATTCAGGCCAACGCCTGAGGTATTGAACAGGCGGGATAATTTTTCCTGAATAGAGAGGTTGGTGTCGTCTGGATTTACTGTATACTGAAATTCATAGGAATTGGTAGTCGTAACCAGATCAAATGCATAATCGCCTGGCGCCAAATCCAATGAATCACTGTCTAAGAAATTCCCCAGATTGATCTGCGGAGCTGCCAGCTGACGGACTTCAATATCGAAGCTCTGGGAGACATCCTCATCCCTGGCGCCGCCAATATAGGAGGCGCTTACAATATCCTCATCAGAAGAAAAAGCAACCTTCTTCTGGAACGAACTCTCTAAACCCTCGCTGCTGTCGGACAGGGAAGATACGACATTCTTTACCTGGCGGGCATTCTCCTTAATGTCAATCAAAAATCTGGGAATGCTTTTATTTCTCTGTATCTTATATAAGGGAGATTCTTTGTTAACTTTTAAAATATTGTTATAGACACTGCGCAGCTCACTTTTCTTATGCGTATCATAACGTGACGTTGCAGATTTACCATATGCGCTCAGATAATATTGATAAGCGCTGTCAATGATTGCCATAAACCCTCTCCTTTCTTCCATGAAACTGTGCAGATGCACCAGGGTAATAAAATCCTTTTATTTAAATCATGAAACTAAACTTTGCCTATTATATCGGCATTTTTTTCCTGCAAATAAAGAGGAAAATGAAATTATAAGAAAATTTTGTGAACATTTCAAAAGCCCTTGAAGAATGGAAAAAATTGTGATATGTTATAACTAAGGATCAAATAATGTTTTGTACGGGATATATGAATAAATATCATCAGGGAATCAGAATATTTTATAGAGAGGGGAATGTATATGGCTATTTCTTCTATATCGAATCAATTATATAACAATTATCAGTCTCTTGCCAGTGGGAAAAGAATTAATTCTGCAGCGGATGACGCGGCGGGGTTGGCGATAGCGCAGGAGTTACAGAAACAGGTCAATGGATATGACGCCGGTTCCCGCAACGTAGGCACTTCTCAGGACATGTTAAAGGTTGCAGACGGCGCGTTAAGCACGATTTCTGACAGCCTTCAGAGAATGCGGGAGCTGAGTCTTCAGGCTTCTAATACTGCGATATATTCTCCTGGAGATATCAATTCGATCCAGCAGGAAATCGAGCAGCTGAAGCAGTCGATTGCAGGTACGGCCTCCCAGACACAGTTCAATGGAAAGAATATCTTAGATGGAAGCATGGGAAATTCCCATGTTGCGACCGGACCGGGAAGCCAGGGATTTGATATTCAGATGCCAAATGCCGTTTTGGAATCTCTTGGCATAGCGGATTATGATGTGACCAAGGATTTTGACATATCGACACTGGATGCGGCGCTGGATAAAGTTAATTCTGCAAGAAGCAGCTTGGGCGCATCCAGCAACACACTGGACTATGTACTTGAATACAATGCCAACGCTTCTTATAATACGACTGCGGCGCAGAGCCGGATAGAGGATCTGGACTATCCGCAGGCTGTTTCTGAGCTGAAGAAGAACCAGCTGCTTCAGACATTCCAGCTTATGATGCAGCGCAGGCAGTTAGAGAATGAGAATGGAAGAGTACTTCAGCTGTACAGGAGTTAGAGCATTCTGTCATATATCCGGAAGAAGAACCGTTGAAAAGACAGCTGTAAGTAAACAGTGGGAATACATTTAAGCATAATGCAGGCGCTTTGTCTTGGGATGAAGCGTCTTTTTTGCTGTTTTTATGGGGAGAGGATAATTGGGCGCTAAAATAGTTTGTTTGATCAAAAAAGCGCTTAGAGCAGAGTGAAATGTAATCATTTGTATCAGTTTAGCCTGCATCTGCGTACTGTCTGCGCCGATGACAGCCAGGAATCATTAAAAAAATAAAATAAATACTGGACAAGCTGCAAATTATGTGGTATTATAATTAGGCGTGTTAAGGAAAGACACAGTTCTTTTACAACGGCGTGTGGCTCAGCTTGGTAGAGCGCTACGTTCGGGACGTAGAAGCCGCAGGTTCAAATCCTGTCACGCCGATTACTTGAAAAACGTGGGAAACATTGATTTTATGGTGTTTCCCACGTTTTTTTGTTTCTTTTGTTAAAGATCCATGATACTCTGTATAATAAATGAGGTTGTTTTTTCAGAATTGCTAATGCAGACTGTATTGCTCCCTTTGTTTTCTCTTTTTCATAGCATCACCCCCATTCTCTTTAGAATGAGGTCAACACACCCTGAAACACGATTGCTCTTTTGAGATTACTCCTTATATAGGAGTTTTTACAGAAGAAATGAAAGCGTGTACTAATTTTCTTCCAGACTCTTTAATTCTTTTTGCGAAAGTCCTGATATATAGGAAATCTCTTCTGACGTATACCTGCCGGATTTTAACATACGGATAGCGGTTAATCTTTGGGTTTGCTGCTGTCCTATTTTTTGCCCCTGCATTTGCCCTTGTTTCTGTCCTTCATTCCAGATTGCCTGATCTCGTATTTTTAATCGTGGTTCCATAAGCTCCATTAAAGTCTCATACATACTATCATCTCCAATCAATTCCTGTAAAAGCTGTTCATTTGCGGATAAACTTACCTCTAAAACAGCGTCTGCCATTTCCTTATCTGATGCGTCTGTCAGATGCTGTGCACTTCCAAGCAGGTTTTTAATGTCTTCCTTATTTAAATCTCCGGATAAAGCCATGATCCATGTATGCAGGCGTTTGTCCAGTTCTTTTGTAACTACAACCTGCGTCGGGAACAAAACATTGTCTTCAATCCGGTAAATCCCTTTGAACGGCGTGGAAATGCCAAATCCATGTTCCCTGAAATACTGAAACAGTTTTCGCGGCTTTCTGTGCCGGATGATAGAAACAGTGATATCATCGGCTTTTATTTCATCAACAGTTGCGCCATAGGACTTATAAAGGCTTGCATATGCCCCGGATTTATAAAATACATCAATGTCCAGACTGTCGTCCGGCGACTTGTATTCTATAATATTATGCCCCTGAAAGAACGTGCCTATTTCATTGGAAATCTGCACGGAAGGTTTTTTCTTGATCACCAGCAGGTCAATTTCCAGAGGTTTTTTATTTAAGTTATGCTCGCTTTCAAATTCAAGTTCGTCTTTATCGTCTTTAAACTCCAGGTTCATTGCTGCAACAAATCCCGGATGCCATTGTATTTTCGTATCTTCCATAAAAACTCCTTTGCTTAATTGGATTATATCACATTCAGAGGATTTTACAACATAGATGGTACGCCCGTTTCTATAAAAAACTTCTATAAAACTTCTTTAAAAAAATTTTCTGAAAAAATGAGCGTAACTGCAGGATAGAAAGAACCAAGCCTGGGAACCACTGAAAACAAAGGATTTCCGAGCTGTCAGATAATTTTTGGCGCGCTGTGCCGGGATATTTTTTCTGTTATAGGAAAAGTGTCATAGTGCCAAAATGTAACAGCTGGTAAAAAAATTCTTGAGTTGACCTTCACGCATTTATCAAGTAAAATAGAAATTAATCGGTTGTGGCTATTATATTTTTCTAAGGGTCATACGATATAATAGATACAGGTTTTTATAGATATTTTGGTAGAAAAGGGAGCGATACTATGTACAAGGATGTAGCGAGAAGGGTTCTGGCAGTGATTCTTACGATATGCATGGCAGTGACTGTACCGGATGCCACATTACTGGCAGTTACTGCGGATCGTGGAGATGTGAGCACAGAAGCAGGCTATGGGGAACAGGTGGATTCCACTGAGACAGATGAAACAGAGACGGCAGTGGAGAAATCTGAAGAAACAGAGGAAACAGAAGAAACAGAGGAGCCGGAGACAGAGACGGAATCAGAAGCAGGGCTTCAGGCGGCTGCGTCTTCTGAGCTGGAACAGGCAGAGAATGGAGATAATGGGATTATGGCGTTGGATGATCCGGCGACGAAATATATTGGCGAGCTGGAGTTCCCATATTCGCTTCCCAATCAGCTCCGGGATACTCTTCAGTCTAATCCTGTGGGTAAGATAATCGGCTTAGAGATAAAAGATGGCGATTATGTATTAGAGCAGGGAAAAGATTATAATGTTACTGCGCAAATAGCCAGCAGTAATCGGACTGCAACCCTTACGGTAACAGCGATAGACGGCAGCGGTTACAGAGGAGAGCTTCAGCCATATACAGTTAATATCGGAAATGATATTTCGCAGAATCTTTCGGTATATATAGAGAATTTTGATGATCCGGATAATCCGGTGGAGATTACAAAAGACACTGACATTAAATATAATTATAATGGGCACCGTATAGTTCCGGAAGTTTTAGAGGTATACAGTGGAAGCGTGAAGTTAGAATCAGGCCAGTATTCAGTTCTTTATGATGAGAATTTGAATGTTGGGGACGGTGCTATTATTATCCGGGGTGAAGGAGCCTATGCAGGGGATGCGGAGCTGAAATTTAAAATTGAACAGGAAACAGTTAATAATTTGTTTGATATTTCTCTGGGAAGCAATACTGTCGTTTATAATAAGAAAGCGGCAAGTACGGCAGATGGCATTCATCCTGAAGTAACAGTTACTTACAGTAGTGATGGAACGGTTGCCAGAGAAGAAGACTACCATCTCAGATTTGCGGACAATACAAATCAGACAAGTGGAAGGCCCACTGCATATGTAATTGTAGAACCAGGAAGTAGTGGGAACTGTAAATCAGGAACTGCAAATTTACAACAAAGCTTTACGATTTCACAGGCTAATCTCAATGGGCAGGATATTACAGTTAAAGTGCTTGGCAGCCATAGCTATACTGGTACACAGATTACTCCTGAATTTGAAATTTATCAGGATGATGTTTTGCTGACAGCTTATAACCAGACGAGTCCTGATTATAACGAACCTGCATATGGAACTAATATCAATGCGGGAAAAGGCAGTATTTCGGTAACAGGAAAGGGAAATTATACCGGAACACGCCTGATTGAATTTGATATTAAAAAGTTTAATCTGGGTGATATGGCGGATGACAAAGATCCTATTAAACCGTTGCTGGGAAAAGAATATGAATACACAGGAAGTGCGATTGAACCGGCTCTGTCTGACGCTGGGGCAGGCAATGCGAATCAGCTTGTGTATGAGCAAAGGATTTTTATAAAAGATCAGGATTATACGGTTTCTTTTACCAATAATATCAATGTCGGAAGGGCATACATTGTATTTCAGGCTATAGGCAATAATTGTACGGGCGCAAAGTATGTGGAGTACACAATCTGGAAAGATATCAATAAGGATTATGGCACCGGGAAAAATATTGCTATTGATCCTATACCGGATCTGCAATACACAGGAACTGAGCAGAAGCCGGTTCCAGTAGTGAAAGATGCTGGGAATGTACTTCGGGCAGGAGAGGATACCTATAGTGTTGTTTATAATGACGCTGATACTTATACAGAAGTAGGCAGACATACGATTACAGTACGTTTTGACGGGACATATTACAGAGGCTCAGCTGCAAGTGCGACTCCGAGCGATCCCTCTTCAAATGACAAAGCGGTTGAGTTCCAGATTGTACGCCGGAAATCCAGTACATTAGAGGCTGTATTTACAGAAGGCAGCGGCAAATACACATATACAGGGACTGCGCCTGATTTAAAATACGCTGTTCGGATAAAAGGAGAGAATATTGTATTACCAGCAGGTGATTTTACAGTTGAGTATGGAACTACAGGAAATACAGCGCCTGTGGATGCCGGAAAATATACGGTAAAAATTGTCCCGACAAGCGCTGCAGCGGCTAAATATGAGATGGAAGCAGGCCGGGATATTGAGCTGACCTATACGATCGATCCGAAACCAATTGATAAATTTAACATACAGCTGGCTGGTTCAGGTTCTTATACTGCTACATATGATAATGGGAATAAAGTAGAACCTGCAGTTACAGTGTTTGATGAGAACAACAGCCTGGTTTCTGCAGATCATTATACGGTGGAGTATAAGAATAATGTGAATGCCGGAACGGCAACAGCAGAAGTGACCGGAACAGGAAACTATACTGGTACAATTAAAAAGGAATTTACGATTGCCCCGAAAGATCTCAGCACTTTTGCGGCGGGCAGCGTGGATCTTGAGATTGCTTCGGTTTCTCCAGACAGTCCGACTCCGTATACCTATACCGGAGAAAGCATTGTGCCGGATGTTGAGACGCTGACGCTTGGCGGCAGAGAGATTATCAAAGAGGGAAGGGCAGTTGCAGCGGGAGAAGTGACATTTGAATCCACAGCAGTTGACGCCAGCGATACCGGATATACCTTTACCATCAAAGGTCATGGGAATTATACAGGAAGTTTGGAATCGAATGCTGCACAGATAAAAGGCGGCGCTGTTACATTTATCATTGAACCGAGAGACATTGGCGGTACGGATGTGATTGTAGAAGACGCTGCTATGCAAAGCCCGGATGCGGCGTGGAACCTCAGTGAAAGTCTTGTAGAAATGCTTCGGAATCAGGTATACGATAACGGAAATGCAGTAATGCCGGTTCCGGAACTGACTTATAACGGAAAGACACTGACGCCGCCAGGAGGCGATACGGCAGCAGATTATCTGCTGGCATACAAAGATAATACGGAGAAAACCAAAGATACCAAAAAACCTTCCGTTATCACGATTTCCGGCCAGGGGAATTTCAAAGGAACCAGAACCGTATATTTCCGTATCTGCGAGGATATTGCAAGTGTACTGGTAGGAGACTTGGATCATACTTCCTATTTATATACTTCGAAGCCATGCAGGCCGATGCCTGCAGGGAATCTGACGCTGGATGGACAGACGCTGGTATGGGGAGAAGATTATGATATTGAATGGAAGAACAATGTGGATGTTCCACCAAGAAACGGAGAGAACAATAGTATTCTTCCGGAAGATCAGCCGGCAGTTGTTATCGTCGGTATCGGTGATTTCGGTGGAACGAAAGAGATTCCGTTTACAATTGAGCCGGTGCAGATGAAGGTAGCTACCGGAGGCCAGCTGCAGGCGCCGTTACGTTTGCGCATAGGAGGTTCGCCAACCTTTACTGGAAGCTATGTTACGCCTACGCTGAGCATTCAGTATGCGGCGACAGACCCTAATACGAATCAGTCGTTTACCTATGATTTGGTAGAAGGTAAAGATTATGACTTTTTACCAAGTATACAGCAGAATATCAATGCTGGCGCCGGGTATTCGATGCAGATTCGCGCAAAGGGTAATTTTACATACGATCAGGCAACAGGTATTATCAATATTACGCTTCCAACTTATGTGATTAAAGCAAAACAGATCAATTCGCCGGAGATTAAGGTAGAAATACAGGATGATCTGGAGAATATTGGGCTGCCTGCACAGCCGGAGTTCCATGTATTTGATACAAGGCGCAGTAGTGATGGAGCAATGGTGGAGGAAGGCGGAACGTATGAATTGAGGATAGGCACGGATTATACCTTCACTTATTTGAAAAATACGGCGCCAGGCCAGGCGTCGATTCAGATGACGGGAAAAGGGAATTACAGTGGAAAAGCATCAGAACCCTTTACTATTCCGGGAAATCTGAATAATGCAACCATTACTTTTACGGATTCAGAGGATGGCAGTTATCTTTTTACAGGAAGTGAAATTAAGCCGAAGATTCGGGTAGAATATCAGGATGGAGGATCTACAACTGTCCTGAAAGAAGGAACGGATTATACCTATACCGTTGTCGGAGATAATATAAACAGCGGTGGCAATCCCATGATTCATCTGGAAGGCAAGAGCGCGGCATATGCCGGACAGACCAAAGAGCAGCCATTTACGATTAATCCAAGGCCGCTGGATGATTCGGCTGTCAGGGTGAACCTTCCGGCAAGCGTTAATTATGATGAGGGACGGAATGTTGAACCGCTGCCGACTATTATACTGCTGCGGTATACCCTGATTAAAGATACGGATTATACCTGTACCTATGAGAATCCCTGCGCGTTGCCGTCCGCAGCCAATAATAATAAGAAATATAAGGTAACAATCCGGGCAAAAGGCAGCAATTTTACCGGACAGGTGGTAAAAGAATACACAATCGGCAATAACTTTGATGTAACCATCCGGTTTAAAGCGACGAATACTACGACCTATTCCACTCCATATACCGGAGAGGCTATTACGCCGGAACTGATAGTTGTAGACAACAAAAACGGCTATGAACTGGTAAAGGGAAAAGATTATGAGGTATCCTATACGGATAATATCAATGCCGGAAGAGTAACCATGACAGTGTATGGCCTTGCCGGACTTGTAGATGAAGAGGGTAACGCATATGACACAGAATATTGTGGAAACAATAACAGGACTTCTTTTACAATAGAAGCCATCGGCCTTGGGGATGCCACTAAGATCAAAATAGACCCCATTGATGGAGCATTTACTTATAATGCAAGCCCAAGAACGCCGGAGCCAGCCGTGACATGGCTGAATGGTTCGGAAAATGGGGTGGCGCTGGAAGCGGGCACAGATTTTGTATATGCTTATGCCAACAATACAAATGCCGGAAATGCAACGGTAACAGTGCGCGCTGCGGCAAACAGGAATTTCACAGGAACTTCCGCGGCTATACCATTTACCATTAATCCGAAAAGCCTCCGGGATGTGGATGTAGTAATGGATGGAATACCGGATCATGTATATACCGGCGGACCGATTGATCCCAAAGTGACCATTCACTGGCAGAACGAAGAAGGCGAGCTGCTCGAAGTACCGGAAGACGGCTATACGGCAAAATCTCTTGGCGATAATATCAATGTGGGTTCTGTAGAAGTCGAGGTAACCGGTAAGGGGAATTTTGTTGATACTTACAAGATCCAGACCGGAGAAGGGGACGAAGGACCGGTTAATCCGGAATTTAGGATTGTGAAAGTAAAAATGTCCGATGTTACGGCGGAATACGAATCGGAATACCAATATACCGGAAAACAGATTACGCCGGACGTGAAACTGACCTATCAGAGCACCGACGGCGAAACGATTGAGATGAATTCACCAGAGCTGTGGGGCTATACGGTTACATACGGCAACAATCAGGCTCTTGGCAGCAATTCCGGAACAATTACGATTACGCCAAATCCAAGCGGAAACTGCGAAGGCGATGCGCTGGTACTTCGGTTTGCGATTGTGAAACGTCATATCGATGACGAAACGATTTCCATGGAAGGAATTGAAGACGTATACACTTTTGACGCAACGAAGGAAACCTGCGAACCGAAACCGATCCTTACCTTTAAGCCGGATGCGAATACGAGCTATGTACTGCGGGAAGGGTATGATTATGTCGTTGAATATACGGGCAATGACAAAGTAACAACGAGTGCGAAGATTACGGTAAAGGGTATTGGCAACTTCGACAGATTCAGAGAGCAGACGTTTGCGATTGTAAAGAATCTGGCGGACTATATTGATACCGCGTCACTGGATGCTGCAGCATTGATTTATAATGGCGCGACACAGCATCCAAAAGTAAATCTTACGTTTAAACTGAATACTATAGAAGAGGGCAGGGATTACGAACTTATCTGGGATGAAGGCCTGGATGAGGATTGTGTCAGCGCCGGAGAGCATACGCTTGTGATCCGTGGTAAGGGCGAATACAGCGGCGAAGTGGAACTGAAGTTTACGATTCAGCCGCGTGATATCAGAAATATTACATTTGATATTGAGGATCAGCCTTATATTGGAAGCGCGATTGAACCGGTAATTGTCGGAATTGATCAGGGAATTGATCCGGAAAATCCTGTCGGCGGGGATGTCTATGAGATTACAGGCATTACGAATAATACCGAAGTCGGAACGGCTACAGTGACGATATCAGCGGTAGAAAATTCCAATTACACTGGGACGTCGCAGATTTCCTTTAACATTGTCCGGGCAAATTTAGAAGACAAGAGTTATATCAGTGTTTCTCCGATTGATCCGAGACAGATGTATACCGGAGAAGAGATCCAACCGGAAGTTGTTATTACAGATTCCAGGCGAAATGTGGACGGGACAGCGATGCTGGCGCGGGATGGCGAGTGCTATACGCTGCAGGAAAACGTAGATTATAAAGTTACATACGAAAATAATACGTATCCTGTAATTAGTCCGGAAGATCCGTCTGATTTTGCATCGGTTACAATCGAAGGAATTGGAAATTACGAAGGGACAGTTAAACAGACATTTTATATCGTGGCTGACCTGGCTCTGGCAGAAATCGATCCGATTCCGGCTCAGGAATATAAGGACGGAGAGCCGATTACACCGCCGCTTACTGTCAGATTGGGAGAGCGGATACTGAAGGAGAACTTTGATTATACTGTAACATATGCCAACAATACAGAACGGGGTGTTGCAACTGCGACGATTACTGCGGTCGAGGGGACGTTTTATACCGGAAGCCAGACAGTTTCCTTTAACATCAGCCGTGAACTGACCAATGCTGAAATCAGACTGATTAATACAACATTTACCTATACCGGAAGTGAAATCCGGCCTGCTGCTGCGGTTCTTTTTGAAGGAACTGCATTAACGGAGGGAACGGACTATGAAGTTACTTACAAAAACAATGTAAATGTAGGGACAGCTGAGGTTATTATCACCGGAATCGGCGGGTATGACGGAGGCTGCAGTACGACCTTTACCATTATCAAGCGGAGTATTATCCGCTGCGAATTTGGCGGTATTGTGAATAAAGTTTATGATGGAAGTGCAACAACTCAGGCTATTACAGTAAAAGAAGGCAGCAGATCCTTAGTGTTAAATCAGGATTACACCATTGCCTATGCAGGAAATGCAGCGCCGGGAATTGCGACTATTACAATCACCGGTGTGGGCAATTATGGCGGAACCAAGACGATCCGTTACCAGATTAGCGTTGCGGATATGACGAAGATCCGTGCAAAAGGCTCTACGAATAAAGTTACCCTGAGCTGGTCCGCAGTCGCGGGAGCAGAAGGCTATGCCATTTATGATGCGAACTACAAACTGATTGGAAAGACGACAGGCGCTTCCTATACGCATAAGAATTTAAGTGCGGTTACAACATATACCTACAATGTACGGCCTTACGTGACGGTAGAGAAAAACACATATTACGGCGATTTTTCCAATACCGTACAGGCAACGACTACGATTGCAAAACCTGTTGTGACGTTAAAAGCGTATAAGAAGAAAATGCGGGTGTCCTGGAAGAAGATCAAAGGCGTCAGCGGCTACGAGATTTACCGGAGTACCAAAAAGACCAAAGGCTACAAGAAAATTAAGACCGCCAAGAAGGCCAATATTGTAAGCTATACCAATAAGAGCCTGAAGAGCAAGAAGAGATATTACTATAAAATCCGGGCATATAAGAAAGTAAACGGCAGAAAAGTTTACAGTAAGTATTCTTCCCCGAAATCAGTAAAAACGAAATAAGGAATGAGCTTATGGAGGAAATATACAGAATCGGCAAACATGAATTTGCCACCCGTGAGGAATGGGAAGGAGCCCAGAGAGATGTAGAAAAAATTGCGTCCATCGTGGATCATCTGGATATTGACGATCCGGAGGTTGTAGAGGATATCTACAACCTGGTCCGCGAGGGCAGGATTACGTTTGAAAGCAAGCTGGGAACAGTGTTTTTCTGCGATATTTCAGACAGGGTAGCACAGAATTTAAAGGATCAGCTGGAAGAGAATGAGATACAATGGGCCAGGGAACGGCATAGAGCAAAGACAGGGCAGATACAAAAGAAGCTGGAACGAAAGGAAGATCAGCAGGCGCAGATATTTAAAATGCTCGGAATTGGCTGCGCCATTCTGGCTGCTTTATGTATGTTTGTATATGGGCATTCCGTATACAGCGATCATAAGGCTGCAAAAAAATTAGAAGAACTGCAGCAGCAGAAAAGTATTTCCCAGGCGCTTGACTGGTACACGGACAAAATCCGTGGGGAGGAAGGAACGGCGAATGCCGCAGGGATGCCGCAGGATGCGCCGTCTTTGCCGGATGAAACCCGGACAGTTCTTCCGGAATACAGTACAATGTACAGCAGCTATCCGGATCTTGTCGGGTGGCTTCGTATTGAAGATACACAGATTGATCTGCCTGTGATGCAGACAATGGATAATGCATATTATCTGCATGTGGATATAAATGGCGCAGAAGATGTGAATGGAACGCTTTTTATGGATTGCCGGAATGATTTTGTAAAGCCGAGCACCAATCTGATTATTTATGGCCACAATATGAAAAGCGGCGCTATGTTTGGAGGGTTGAAACAGTATCTTGACGAAGCCTATACGTTGGAGCACAGCAGGATACAGTTTGATACAATTTATGAGAGACAGACATATGAGGTAATTGCAGTATGTCTCTCTCAGGTAGGCTATGAAGATGATGGGGCTTACCGATATTATAATTTTATTGAGGCAGAAAGCGAGGTGGTATTTGAAGCATTTTTGGATAATATCCGAAATTGCGCTGTATATGACAGAACACAGGATGTGACAGCAAGCGACAGTTTACTGACACTGTCCACCTGTAACAGCTACGTGGAAGACGGAAGGCTTTTTATCGTAGCAAAAAAAATAGGGTAGCAAGGATGCTATGAGTCAGGAGTGAGTAAAATGAAAAGAAATTTATTGGTACGTGCAGGAGCAATTGCCGTAGCGCTTTCCGTTGCATTCTTTTCCATTGTACCTGATTTGGTCAATGCAGAAGGGGATGCGGAACCGGCAGCTGAGACAGAAGCTGTTGCGGAAGCGCCAGGTGAGGATGTACCAGCGGCAGATGTACCGGAAACAGCTCCGAATGAAGACATGTCAGCAGCAGACGTTCCGGCAGCGCCGGAAGGGGATGCCGCAGGCACAACAGATACGTCAGTTCCTGACACACCGGATACAACAGTTCCCGATACATCGGGAGACGTTGCTGCGGATGGTTCAGAGACAACAGAACCGGACGCAGATACAGACGTATCAAACACAGAAACAGAGATGCCGGATACAGAAGTAGAAGCGCCGGATACGGAGACAGAAGCGCCGGATACCGAGACAGAAACACCAGATACGGAAACTCCGGATACCGAGGCGCCTGTAACGGATGGTTCAACAGAAACAGAGCAGCCACCTGTACAAGAGCCGGCTGGCGAAGATACGCAGACTGTACCGGAAGAGACGACGCCAACGGAGCAGACGACACCGCCTGCTGCAGAGGAGAATCCGACAGAGGATAATTCTGCTGAAATGGACAGTATTGAGGATTATCTGAAGATATTAGCGGATAACCGGAGAGAGATTTCTGAGGAACTTTTAAATGAAGGTTTTGCAGATGAGCTGAAAGCAGAAGAAGTTGCTGAGGAAAGCGACGAGGGAGATTTTGTAATTGAAGGAACGACTGTTGTCGGATATAACGGAGCAGGCGGCTACATAGCGATTCCGGAAGGGATTACTGCAATTGGCGATAATGCCTTTTTGGGAAATACCTCAATTACAGGCGTTTTATTCCCATCTACACTGCAGATTATCGGAAGCTCCGCATTCAATGGATGCAGCAATTTAGAGGCAGTGAATATCCCGGAAAGCGTAACGGCAGTGGGATCATCTGCATTTGCAAACTGCACCGGGCTTGCAGCGGCAGGCATTGGCGCAAACACTGGAGCTGTTTCGCAGGGTGAATTTTACAACTGCAGCAGCCTGACCAGTGTGACAGTTCCGGAAGGAATTTCCAGCGTTGCTTTTGCAGCATTTGGAAACTGCAGCAATTTAAGCAGCGTTTCACTTCCGTCTACGCTGTCCAGCCTTGATTTGGGAGCTTTTACAGGAGATGTAAATCTTGCTTCGATTTCTGTGGCAAGCGGAAGTTATTCTTCTTATGACGGATGCGTCTATACTGCAGGCGGCGGACAGTTACTGCTTTGCCCGCAGGGCAAGACCGGAATTTCCTTTGCATCGGGAATGCAGACCGTTGGTTCAGGCGCTTTTTCAGGATGTAATTACCTGCTTGCAGCAGTGATACCAGATGCGACAAATACCATAGAAGCTAACGCATTCAGCGGAAGCGCGATCAAGGCGGTTACAATTCCGGCAGGCGTTACATCAATTGGTACCCAGTCAGGATGGTCGCCAAGCGTTATCTACGGATACAGCGGAACGGCAGCGGAAAGATGGGCGAATACAAATGGTTATGTTTTTGAGAGCCTGAATGGTTCTCAGGGCGGCGGTGAAGAGGAAACTGAGGACCCGGAGCATATTGAAGATCCGGATCCAACAAATGAAAAACCAGGCAGTAACGGCGGTGAAGGCGGTAACGGTGGTGATGATGGAAACACCAAGCCGCAGACTGGCAATAACCAGCCGAATGTATATGCAGCTTCACCGGCAGCTACAGCAGCAGTTTCACAGAACGTGTCCAGCCATGTGAAGGATGCAACACCAAAGACAGGTGTGAATGACAACAGGATCTTTTTCCTGTTTGGCGCGTTTTTACTGATGGGAATTGCATGTTTTACCTTCAGCAGGAAGATGCTGTTAGATGGTAAGAAAAAAATCTAAGGAATTAGAAAGAAAAAGAGTTCGCTTTTCGCGGACTCTTTTTTTGCTGCAGGCCATGCTATGCGTTTTGTTCGAGGGCCTGACGGCAGGCTTTGGCAAGCTGATCGCCGCAGGATGTGTTTTTAAATCCACAGCGGATGCCGCCGATGCGCCGCTCCACTTCTTCTACGGTCATGCCTTCTACTAACTGGGGAATCGCTTTTAAATTGCCGTTGCAGCCGCCGGTAAACTTAACATTGTGGACTACATTGCCCTCTAATTCCAGTTCGATTTCGGTTGAACAGGTGCCTTTGGTACGATAGGTGTATTTCATAATATCCTCCTTTTTTGGTAAAAATATGTTTGATTTAGTATAGCATGACAGTACATATTTTTCAAATCCCTATATTTTCTGAATCTGTTATCAAAAATTTAACAATTCATTCACGGTTTTCTCTATTGTGAATACCTGTGGAAAGTGGTACAATATAGGCTATATGTGGGCAAAATGCAGAGATTCTGCAGATATCCCGAATTGCCGTCCGGCAATTTATAATTCCTGCGGGCATACCTGTATGCCATACGGCGGGAGTAAGGAAATACCCTGCGGGCATACCTGTATGCCATACGGCGGGAGTAAGGAAATACCCTGCGGGCATACCTGTATGCCATACGGCAGAAATATAAAAGCGATAGGAGTAATATATGAACGCATTTACAAAATTATTTGGCACACATAGCGAACGGGAGCTGAAACGGATTGATCCGATTGTAAAAAAGATTGATTCTTATCATGATGCTATGAGGGCATTGACGGATGAACAGTTAAAGGATAAGACCAGGGAGTACAAGAAGCGTTTTTTGGATGGGGAGACGCTGGATGATCTTCTTCCGGAGGCGTTTGCGACAGTCAGGGAAGCTGCAAAGCGGGTTCTGAATATGGAGCATTTCCGGGTACAGTTAATTGGCGGGATTATTTTACATCAGGGTCGTATTGCAGAGATGCGTACTGGTGAAGGTAAAACCTTGACTTCTACACTCCCGGCCTATCTGAATGCTTTAGAGGGCAAGGGAGTTTATATTGTTACGGTCAATGACTATCTGGCAAAGCGTGATGCTGAGTGGATGGGACAGATACATGAGTTTCTGGGGCTTACGGTGGGCGTTGTTCTAAATTCTATGGACAATGACGAACGGCGTGAAGCCTATAATTGTGATATTACGTATATTACGAATAACGAGCTCGGATTTGATTATCTGAGAGATAATATGGTTATATACAAAGAGCAGCTGGTACAGAGAGGCCTGCATTATGCGATTATCGATGAGGTAGACTCGGTTTTGATTGATGAGGCCAGGACGCCGCTGATTATTTCCGGACAAAGCGGGAAATCCACCCGATTATATGAGGCCTGCGATATTCTGGCGCAGCAGCTGATCCGGGGCGAGGAGAGCCAGGAATTTTCCAAGATGGATGCGATTATGGGCGTTGAAATCGAAGAAAGCGGGGATTTTGTTGTCAATGAAAAGGACAAGGTTGTAAACCTGACGCAGGAGGGTGTGAAAAAGGTTGAGCAGTTTTTCCGGATTGATAACCTTGCAGATGCGGAAAACCTCGAAATTCAGCACAATATTATTCTTGCCCTGCGCGCGCATTATCTGATGTTTAAAGATCAGGATTATGTGGTAAAAGACGATCAGGTTCTGATTGTAGATGAATTTACCGGACGAATTATGCCCGGACGGCGGTATTCTGACGGTCTGCATCAGGCGATTGAGGCAAAGGAGCATGTGAAGGTAAAACGGGAAAGTAAGACTTTAGCGACAATTACCTTCCAGAACTTTTTTAATAAATTTGAGAAAAAATCCGGTATGACAGGTACCGCACTGACAGAGGAAAAAGAGTTTCGGGATATTTACGGTATGGACGTTATCGAGATTCCTACTAATGTTCCGGTGCAGCGGAAGGATCTGCAGGATGTGGTATATAAGACGAAAAAAGAGAAATTCAAAGCTGTATGTGATGCGGTGGAAGAAGCACATGCAAAAGGACAGCCAGTACTGGTAGGTACGATTACAATTGATATTTCCGAAGAGATCAGCAAGATGTTAAAACGGCGCGGTATCCAGCATAATGTCTTAAATGCCAAGTTCCATGAGTTAGAAGCGGAGATTGTAGCGCAGGCAGGACAGCATGGAGCCGTTACCATTGCAACCAATATGGCTGGACGTGGTACGGATATTAAGCTGGATGACGAAGCGAAAGCAGCCGGAGGGCTTAAGATTATCGGTACGGAACGGCATGAGTCAAGACGAATTGACAATCAGCTCAGAGGACGTTCCGGCCGTCAGGGAGATCCGGGAGAATCCCAGTTCTATATTTCCCTGGAAGACGATCTGATGCGCTTGTTTGGTTCTGAAAAGCTGATGGGCGTGTTCAATACGCTGGGCGTGCCGGATGGAGAGCAGATTCAGCATAAGATGCTTTCCAGTGCAATTGAAAAAGCGCAGAGCAAGATAGAGTTTAATAACTTTGGTATCCGTAAAAATCTGCTGGAATATGATCAGGTGAACAATGAGCAGAGAGAGATTATCTATGCAGAACGTCTGCGGGTATTGAATGGAGAAAGTATGCGGGATGTGATTTTCAAGATGATTACAGATCGTGTAGAGGCGACGGTAGATACCTGCATTTCCAGCGATGCCGCTTCGGATCAGTGGGATATCAAAGAGTTGAATGAAATTCTGATTCCGATGATTCCTGTAGAGCCGGTGACGCCGGAACAGATTTCCGGTATGAAGAGCAGTAAGGAATTAAAACATGCCTTAAAGGAGCAGGCTGTGAAACTGTATGAAGTGAAGGAAACGGAGTTTCCGGAGCCGGAGCAGTTCCGCGAGTTAGAGCGTGTGGTTCTGCTGAAAGTTATTGACCGGAAATGGATGGATCATATTGATGATATGGATCAGCTGCGGCAGGGGATTGGGCTGCAGGCATATGGCCAGAGAGATCCCCTTGTGGAATATAAGATGAGCGGGTTTGATATGTTTGACGGCATGATTGCCAGCATCCAGGAAGATACGATTCGGATGCTCTATCATGTGAGAATCGAGCAGAAGGTAGAACGTGAACAGGTTGCGAAAGTGACGGGCACCAATAAAGACGACAGCGTTGCAAAAGGGCCGAAGAAACGGGAAAAGGCGAAGATTTATCCGAATGATCCCTGCCCCTGCGGAAGCGGTAAAAAGTATAAGCAGTGCTGCGGCAGAAAGTAAGGGAGTATTGAGATCGGAGATCCTTATAAGGGTTTCCGATCTTTTTTCGTGAGATGGATATGGGAGAGATAAAATTTCTCAAATATCATGGTTTCTGGTCTTTGCTTTTTCCGTGAGATGGATATAAGGCGAGTTAGAAATACTTACAGCAAATACTGTGGTTTCCATGTTTTTAATTTTATGTGAGATTGATCTGGGATGCAAAATGAATCTGATTGAATTTTTTGTCGAACTATGGTAGGATACCGATATGGAACCCATGACAGGGGTGGCAGCTTCCCAAGCTTAATGACCGGTTTCCTAAGGAATACCCTTGATAAGCCGGAATACATAAGAAGGGAGGTGGCGCCAATGACTGCTGCAGATATCATTTTGATATTGATAGGGATAATCGGCTTGCTGATTGCCTTTGGTAGCTTTGTTATAGCGTTGCTTGCCTTTCTCGACAGAGATAAGGATTACAAGCGAAAAAAATAATGCCCACCCTGTCTAAACCAGGATGGGCGTCTCTCATTGAGAGATAAAGACCCACTTGGGAAGCTCCACCTTTGGAGTGGGCTCCTGTGGGACACCTGTGACCAGCAGGTGTCCTTCTTTATCCAATATATCATAAACCATCAGAGCTTTCAAGGATTTTCGATTTTTTATCTTCTGTCCTTTTCATCTAAATTTCCCGAAGTCTTTTAGTCTCGTACAAAATTAAATGACTGCTCTATACCGCCGCTTCATCTTTTCCCGGAAGAACCGCATTTAAAAGGATTCCGGCAATCGCTGCAATTGCCAGGCCGGTTAAGGTAATAGAAGTTGTCCCTATGGTAAACGTAAGCCCATTGCTGAAACCCAGGCCGGATACCAGGATAACCGCTGCAATAATCAGATTTCTCGATTGTGTAAAATCGACCTTATTTTCCACTACATTGCGGACGCCGATGGCAGAAATCATACCATAGAGCATAAAGCTGACGCCGCCGATAATTGCGGATGGAAGCGAACTGATAATTTCAGAGAATTTCGGAAGAAAGCTGAGTACCACTGCATAACAGGCGGCAAGCCTGATGACCAGCGGATCGTATACTTTGCTTAATTCCAGAACACCGGTATTCTCGCCATATGTGGTATTAGCCGGCCCTCCTGCCAGAGCGGAAAAGGAAGTAGCAAGGCCGTCTCCGATTAAAGTACGGTGCAGGCCCGGATCTTCGATAAAATTCTCTCCTACCGTAGCGGAAATGGCAGACATATCGCCGATATGCTCCATCATGGTTGCCAGGGAAATCGGCACCATAACCAAAATGGCGGTCAGGTCAAATTTGCACAGGGAAAATGGCGGAAGCCCTACGACAGAAGCCGCTGTCACATTTGTAAAGTTTAGAATCGCAGAACCATCGGGATTGGTAATGCCGCAGGCGTTTAAAACCAGGGCTGCAATATAGGAAATGACCACGCCCAGCAGAATCGGAATAATGCGGAACATGCCTTTTCCCCAGATGTTAAACACAATAATAACAGCCAGGGCAATCAATGCCAGCAGCCAGTTGGCAGAAGCATTGGAAACTGCGGACGGCGCAAGGCTTAATCCGATGCAGATTATCATCGGCCCGGTGACAACCGGAGGCAGAAAGCGCATAACCTTCCGGATGCCAACCAGTTTGATAATCAGCGCCAGTACGAGATAAAACAATCCGGCAAAGACAATGCCGCCGCAGGCATAGGGAAGCTTTTCTCCCATTGTCATACCCTCGAAGATGCCGGTATCCAGATTGGCGACAGCGGAAAAACCGCCCAGAAACGCAAAAGAAGAACCAAGGAATGCCGGAACTTTCAGTTTGGAACATAAATGGAAGAACAAAGTACCTACTCCGGCGCAGAATAAAGTAACCTGGATAGACAGCCCTTCGCCTTCAAAATAATTATTTACTAAAATGGGAACCAAAATCGTAGCGCCAAACATGGCAAACATGTGCTGCAGACCCAGGAGCAGCATTTTCGGGACGCCAAGGCTTTTCGCATCCCGAATGGGTTCTGTGTTGTAATTCATCTCTCTCCTCCTCGCAGAGCTGTCAGTATCAGCATGTTTCCGGTTCCGGATATTCTGCCCCAAAACAATCTACAGTTACCGATTTCATAATCTGATCTTCTAAGGGTCTGTCAGAATAGTCGGTAGCTGTTTCGGCTATGCGGTTTACCACGTCCATGCCGTCTGTTATTTTTCCAAATGCAGCATATGCGCCGTCTAAGTGAGGGCTTGTCTTGTGCATAATAAAAAACTGGCTTCCGGCAGAATCCGGCATCATGGAGCGCGCCATGGATAAGACGCCTTCCGTATGTTTCAGATCGTTTGTAAAATTGTTCTGGGAAAATTCGCCCTTAATGCCATAGCCGGGACCACCCATCCCGGTTCCTTCCGGATCGCCGCCCTGAATCATAAAGCCGTTGATGACACGGTGGAAAATCAGTCCGTTATAAAATCCTTTGTTGATTAAACTGATAAAATTGTTCACCGTGTTTGGAGCGATTTCCGGGTAAAGCTCGGCTTTCATAATATCGCCGTTTGCCATTTCAAATGTTACGATTGGATTTTGTGACATAAGTAACCTCCTTATATTTACTGCAAAACATTGTAGCATATAATACCGGAAAAACAAACTTAATTTTTTTCTTGACGAATCCGCTCTGATTAGTTATTATAAACATAGGTTAGTTAAGGCTAATTAAAAGGAGTGATAACGATGAGTATTGTAATTGTCGGGGGACATGACAGAATGGTCTGTCAGTATAAAAAAATCTGCAAAGAGCATAAATGCAAAGCAAAAGTATTTACTCAGATGTCTGCAAACTTAAGCAGTAAAATCGGCTCTCCGGATCTGATTATCCTGTTTACAAATACTGTTTCTCATAAGATGGTACACTGCGCCATAGCAGAGGCTGAAAAATGCAATGCAAATGTGGTAAGATGCCATACCAGCAGCGGTAACGCGCTGCATGATATCCTGGGGAAAGTCTGCTCTTAAGAGACAGCGCGGGTTAAAATGACATAAATTCCAGGTATAATTCCTGAAACCTGTCGTCTTCTGCCAGTGAAACAGGAATGGATACGTCTTTTATGTTCTGGAGTGAATCGGAATCGTTTGTCTGCAAATAGGCCATAGCCCCCCGCAGTGAAGTATTGCCACAAGCAATGGTTTTTGAGGCAAGCGCTTTTGGCAAAAGCCCGGTGACAGCAGCTTTTTGGGGATTCAGATAATAGCCGAATGCTCCGGCAAGATAGACGGTTGCTGCATCTTCACAGGACAGGCCTGCATGGAAAAACAGAAGTTCAATGCCTGCCCGTATGGCGGCTTTTGCCATTTGAAATTCCCGGATATCCTGCTGGGTCAGCAGAATCCATTCGCCCTGGGAAGTCCTGGCAAGTGGATATCCCTGCTCAAAATAAGGCGCTGCGAGCTTTCCCGTGCTGTCCATGCTGCCGTCATGTAAGAGATCCGCGATAATTTCAATGATTCCTGTTCCGCAGATCCCTTTCGGCGGCTTGTTATCAATGGTACGGAGGCTAGGCGCAATTCCCAGAATAGCGCCGGGGATACTGGGGATTCCCCATTTGATATTGCCGCCTTCAAACGCCGGGCCTGCCGCTGTGGAGGCTGTAAAAATCCGGTTCCCCGCTTTAAGCGCCAGTTCGCCATTGGTGCCAAGATCAATAAATAACGCAGGTTCTTTGTCCGCCAGTATATTGCAGGCGTACAGCCCGGCCGTAATATCCGCGCCTACAAAAGCGGAAATGCCGGGAAGCAGGGAAACGTCTGCTGTTATCTTTAGAGAAGAGCCCGGAAACAGTTCTTCAAAGGAATGTGTTTCCATACGAAGTGTTTCTGATGTAAACGGATAGCGGCTCAGGCCTTTACAGGAATAGCCTCTGAACAGATGCAGCATTACCGTATTTGCCGCAATTACAATATGGCGGATTTGGCCGAAGCTTATGGGGGATTGCTCAAGCAGGCCGGCAATTCCTGCCAGAAGATCGCTTTTTATCATACGGCGCAGGTCTTCTTGTTTTCCGGAATTGGCAGCCTGAATCCTGCTGATAACATCTGCGCCGCAGATACGCTGGGAATTTGCCGCCCTGTATTCAGACAGCAGCGCGCCCTCCCTTAGCTCCGCTAGGGCAAAGGCGAGGGTCGTAGTCCCAATATCGATAGCAATGCCGCAGTCCTTTGCCCGATACGCATTCTGCGTATCTGCAGAGGCCTTTTTTTCTGTTTTGCTGCCAATAGCGGCAATTTCTGCGGATTCCTGGTGTTCAATTGAAATTGTAAGATCCTGCTGTAAAATGACGTTGCAGGATAGACGCATACCCTGCTGTAATTGTTTATCAGAAAACGCAGTTCTGTCTTCGGGAGTTATGGGAAGACGCCCTTTTTGGAGCCGGATACCGCATTTGCCACAGGTTCCTCTGCCGCCGCAATAGGAGGGCAGCAAAATCTGATGCTCCTGCAGAACCTGAAAAAGATTGCTTCCTCTGCGGCAGGAAATCTTTTGGGGAATGGGCGAGTCGATTTGCAGGGTCACTGGCTGGCTATTCCGCAGGGAGCAGGTGATATGCGGGCATTTGCCGCAGTTGTGCATAACGTCCTGTATGGAAGTATCTTCTGTCAGTTCAAATACGAGACAAAGGGATTTTGCCGGGTTGAGCATATACCCGGAGGTTATGGAAAGCCCCAGGGTACGCTTGGCTTCTACTGCATCGTATGCGGCTTTTTGTGTCTCCATGGGCAGATCGCCCGGCAGTTCCAGGCGTTTGACGCCGCAGCCTTTTTCTCTGGCAATCTGCTGTATCACAGGCAGAAGCTGTTCTTCAAAGGCAAACAGGCAGCTGTCCGCCATGGCGTCTGTGAGCAATGCTTTCAGAGAGGCATTTTGTTTGAGATACCGTTCCAAAAGACGGGTGATATTGTTTCCCAGTGTAAGAAGCGCATACAGCAGGTTTTGCTCCGCTTCGGTTCTTTCACTGACTGCAAGAGCCGCTTTGGGACGTATATGCATTTGCAGAGGAGATAGCAGCTCCTGGTACAGGGACTGGAATCTGGCGTCAGTAAGGGCGTTTTTATCGCCTAAAAGGCGGCTTACAGTTTCTGAAGACGGAATAATATGTGTTCCGGTAATGATGCGTATATCTTTCATGGGAAGTACCTCGGTTTCATTTTTTGTATAGAACTGTTTCAGCTCTTTTGTTCAGGATTTTTCTATAGTATAACATAAGAACGGCATTATTTGCCGAAAGCGGATGGAAATAAATTTCTGGAATATATACAGGTATTTTTATGAGAGGAATTTTTAATCATATGCTGCACAATAAGAAAGTGGTACGAATTGTCAATTTTTATAATTTTTTTGATATAAATATACGAAAATTGTATGATATAATAAAAAAGTCAGCAATATAAGAGGAGAATAAAGGCAAAGTACACAATTTTTTATGGGAGGTATTCATGAAGAAGGAAAAAGTGGAGTTTCGTTATTATGAAATACCTTCTGATATGTCGATGATTGCTCTTTTGGGTCAGGACTGGATTCAGAGGTACGGAAATGACGCAATGCATTTTCACAATTGTCTGGAGATCGGCTATTGTTATTATGGACAGGGGAAGATGTACTTTGGGCAGAGAGCTGTGGATTACGGAACCGGATGCATTACAGTAATTCCCAAAAATTCCCCGCATCATACCAAACAGACAAATGAAGAGCCAAACCGCTGGGAGTATTTATTTGTCGATTCAGAAACTTTTTTGCAGAATGCATATCATGGCGCGCCAAAATACGCAAATGTACTGGACAGGCGGCTGAACGGAAAAATGTTTCTCATTCCCGGCGGCAGAGATTCGGAGGCTGAAATGCTGATCCGGCTTATTTTTGAAGAAATGAGGAACAAAGACAGATTATATAAGCATTGTGTGGAAGGTATGCTTAAGGCTCTGCTTTTGAAAATTATAAGGCTTGTGGGTGACAGCAAAGATCTGGCGAAAGAGAGCGCCGCTGCTTCAGGTTATGGTGCGATTCTTGATGTTCTCAATTATATTGAAGATCATTATATGGAAGAATTGCGGATGGAGGATCTCGCCCGGCTGTCCCATATGAGTATTTCCAATTTCCGCCGGAAGTTTCAGAGCTGCATGAATACGGCTCCGGCAGAATATATCAATCTGGTCAGGGTTGAAAAAGCCTGTAAGATGCTTCGGATGACGGAAGACGGGGTAAAGGAGATTGCTGTAAAATCGGGATTCTGTACAACTGAGACTTTTATTCGTAATTTTAAAAAGCTGACGGGACTGTCGCCGCTGCAGTGGAAAAAAGCGGAAAAGCAAGGGGAAACAAATCTGCAAAATTACAATGTTACTGTGCTCAAGGGCTGGTAGACAGCAGGAAATTCAGAGGAGGCTGAGAATAATGAAAGAATGTTTGAAACAGGTTGTATCAGTGGCTATAAGTGTGCTTCTGGCGGTGTCAGCTATACCGCAGACGGCTTTTGCGGCAGATGTGCAAAACACAGGCGGGGCAGACGGCGCTGTTCATGTTTATGTGGAGACTCCAGGGGATACACAGTCATCAAAGTACATGCTTACTGTAAATGAGACAGCGGTCCCGGTTATCAAATATGCCGCAAATGGCAATCATGTGGATGTTGCCAGGTTTGCATGTGAAAGCGCGGCGCCGGACATTCAGGTGTCGGTACAGGAAGAGATCCGTACAGCTGCGGTTTTTCCGCAGCGATATTATCCGGAAACGGCGCTTACCGTCAGCGAGGATAAGCATACATTGACATTTCCTATGGCGGAAGAACTGCGGTATGCGATTGTGATGATAAACGGAGGCCCCGCAGATCAGGCCGGGAAGCCATATCTGGCGCTGGTTAACGATCCGCCGGAGACGGATAAGCCGAATAGTTCAAATCCGAACGTGCTCAATTTTAAAACATTTTCAGAGGAATATTTACGGGAGCATCCGAACGCTTCGGCAGAAGAACCAGTGCCGGCGGGAACGACTTCCGGGGGCGTTGCATACGGCGAAGGAGAACTTGTTGATAACAATACAGCGCAGGTAAGGTTTCCAAATAAGAGAAAGATGACAGCGGATGATGTGACGCTTGCCCTGCAGGCGGCGCTGGATGAGATTTATAAAGAAGGTTCGCCGTATGATACGCTGTACTTCCCGTCAGGAACGTATACCTGGTCCGGCCTTGAGATCCGTAACAGAAAAGGGAAGCAGGTGAATATTTACCTTGAGGAAGGCGCGCTGTTAAAAAACAGGATACAGGAATGTATGCAGGCGATGGAACCTGCAGTCGGTATCTGGGATTCAGAAGATATTACAATTTCGGGACGCGGCATCATTGACGGAAACGGCGTGGCCAACTACTTAAAGGACAGGCATGACGCTAAAGACAGCTGCCATCAGGGCGGCGTGATGATCGTACGGTCGAAAAATATTACGTTTAACGATACCTATTTGCGGGATGCGAAACAGTGGAACTGGGAATCCCATGGCAGCAAGCATTGTACGCTGAATAATGTCAAGGGTCTTTCCCCATATCCGCAGCCGTGGGTAGACGGACTGAATATGGCAAGCGCACAGAATCTTACGATTAACGGAGCGCTTACGCTGGGCAATGACGATTGTTTTGCTTCCGGGCATTATAATCCGAGCGACGGATTCCCGAATACTGTACCGGGATTCGACGAGTATAACGCAGACGCGTTAGCATGGGATGTGGAGGACACATTCGGCGTATCTGTCAGCAATACGCTTGGCTGGACGTTTGGGCCTGGCAACGGCATTCGTATCGGGTTTGCTGAGAAGTATGGCCATGAGAGAAAAGACTATACATTTGATAATGTCAACGCTGTTAATTTCCAGGGGGGCGGATGCGGCCTTACCATACGGAATAATATGCCGAAAGGCAGTACAGTTCCAAGTTTTGAGCGTATAACGGTGAAAAACAGTTCATTTGATACAACCCGCGTAGGGACAAACGCGTTTTTCCTGGGGAAGGAAGAACAGAAGATCGGCGAGGTTGTTATGGAAAACTGCTATTTCAACGCCGCTTCCGGCGCGGTCGGGAAACTGTTTGATTTTCAGAATATTGACAAGCTGACAATCAAAGATTTGTGCGTGGGCGGGCAGAAAGTTTCTTATACCAGTGATCTCAGCCTGAATACAATGAATATCGGCTTGCTTACCTTTGTAAACGGAGATACGGCAGTGGAAGAAAACCACCTTCCTGTTATTACGTCGCCGTCCGGAACAATAAACGCTTATGCGGGAAATCCGCTGGTTTTGCAGGTAAAGGCGGAAGACGCTGACGAAGGTGATACGATTACATATACGGCGGAACTTGGGGAACTCGAAAGCAGGGCAAGGTTTGACGCCGCAGCGAAAAAGTTTAGCTGGACGCCTGCGGAAGACGACATAGGAAAAACTTACACGGTAACGTTTAGTGTTATGGATCATACAGAGAAACCGGTAAAAGCCGCCGTACAGATTAAGGTAAATTCTTCCCAAAATGGCATGACTGGGTATCCGGTGTCAGAAGATGCGCACGTGCAGTCATGGGGGTCAGAAAAAGAAATCAATTATGGTGGTAATCCATATTTGGATGTAAACCGGGAAGCCGATAAGGGTGAGATGGGAGAGAATAATCCCGGAGATGGTAAACTGACGTTTTTGAAATTTAATCTGGCGCAGCTCAGGGAACAAAAGGATTTATTTGATCGGGCGGAACTATCGCTCACTTATATTGGAATGCGGAAGGCGGAAAACGCGGGCAAAGAGGCAGCTCTGAAAGTAGCGGAGCTTGCGGACGACAGCTGGATTGAAGGAAACGGAATCCGGGATGACAAAAATCATGTGAATAATATTGACGGAGCTATCACATGGAACAATAAGCCGCAGTTGAATATTTCTGCGGATATGATCCATACATCGGCGGGCTACAGCCTTGGCGCTAACCAGAAGGATAAGCCTTTGGCTGCGAATGATAAAATTGACGGAACGCGCGTCACGGTGGACATTACGGATATTGTGCAGAAGGCGTTGGAGGATGAGACGAAAGAGAATCTCAGCCTTATTGTAAATGAATCAAACGGCTATGAGCATTATTTTGTCAGCCGGGAAGGAGCGGCATTTTATAACAATGCAACGGAAGATATGGCGCCGTCCATTTATCTGAATATTCCGATCGCAATTGATATTGAAGGCCCGGCGGAGATGACATTGACAGAAGGATATGCAGCGGCGGAGACAGACAGCTTTGCCCTGAAAGGAGCAAGCGGGCCATATCAGGTGACGCTCTCCGGTGATACGGGCAGCGGCAAAATTACCTGGGACAGCGAAACCCAGCAGATTAAAATTGCAGAAGGGCTGGCAAAAGGGGTATATGAGGTAACGGTGACGTCAGTTTCCACAACAGATGCGAGCGTCAGCAAATCCATGAAGTTTACTTTGACAGTGAAAGGCATCCCAACGGTAACCGCAGTAGCAGTAACGCCGAAAACAGCAAGCGTGAAACAGGGAGCGGAGCAGACTTTTACAGCGACGGTAACAGGGGAAAACAACCCGTCCGCAGAGGTAATCTGGAGCGTAAGCGGAGGAACGAGCGATGCTACAAAGATAACAGCGGAAGGAAAGCTGACGGTAGGAAGCGATGAAACAGCGCAGACGCTGACGGTAACAGCCACATCCAAAGCAGATGCTGCAAAATCCGATACAGCGACTGTAACAGTAACAACGGGAGGAACCCAGCCCACAGAGCCAACGGTAACTGCAGTGGCAGTAACGCCAAAGACAGCAAGTGTAAAACAGGGAGCGGAGCAGACTTTTACAGCGACGGTAACAGGGGAAAACAACCCGTCCGCAGAGGTAATCTGGAGCGTAAGCGGAGGAACGAGCGATGCTACAAAGATAACAGCGGAAGGAAAGCTGACGGTAGGAAGCGATGAAACAGCGC
>CAJUPF010000001.1:0-106157 GCA_910588565.1 uncultured Lachnospiraceae bacterium | reverse complement strand
CAGCGACTGTAACAGTAACAACGGGAGGAACCCAGCCCACAGAGCCAACGGTAACCGCAGTAGCGGTAACGCCAAAGACAGCAAGCGTAAAGCAGGGAGCAGAGCAGATTTTCACAGCGACTGTAACAGGGGAAAACAACCCGTCCGCAGAGGTAATCTGGAGCGTAAGCGGAGGAGCAAGCGCGGCTACAAAGATAACGGCGGAAGGAAAGCTAACGGTAGGAAGCGATGAAACAGCGCAGACGCTGACGGTAACAGCCACATCCAAAGCAGATGCTGCAAAATCCGATACAGCGACTGTAACAGTAACAAAGGGAGGAACCCAGCCCACAGAGCCAACGGTAACTGCAGTGGCAGTAACGCCGAAAACAGCAAATGTAAAACAGGGAGCCGAGCAGACTTTCACAGCGACGGTAACAGGAGAAAATAATCCGTCTAAAGAGGTAATCTGGAGCGTAAGCGGAGGAGCAAGCGAGGCTACAAAGATAACAGCGGAAGGAAAGCTGACGGTAGGAAGCGATGAAACAGCGCAGACGCTGACGGTAACAGCCACATCCAAAGCAGATGCTGCAAAATCCGATACAGCGACTGTAACAGTAACAAAGGGAGGAACCCAGCCCACAGAGCCAACGGTAACCGCAGTAGCGGTAACACCAAAGACAGTAAGCGTGAAACAGGGAGCAGAGCAGACTTTTACAGCAACTGTAACAGGAGAAAACAACCCGTCCACAGAGGTAATCTGGAGCGTAAGCGGAGGAAGCAGCGCAGCGACAAAGATAACGGCGGAAGGAAAGCTTATGGTAGGAAGCGATGAAACAGCGCAGACGCTGACGGTAACAGCCACGTCCAAAGCCGATAGCGCGAAATCCGGCACAGCGACCGTAACTGTAGTGAAAAACGGCGGAGATACTGTGATTCCGGTGAAGAGGATTAAGCTGAATAAAACAAAAGTAACGCTTGGAGTGAAAGAGAAATTTGTGATAGAAGCAACAATTCTTCCTGAAAATGCAACTGCATCTAAAACAAAGCCTCATTTTGAGAGCAGCAAGCCAAAGGTGGCTGCAGTAAACCAGAAAGGGCAGGTAACGGCGAAAAAAGCAGGAAAGGCGACAATTACGGTAAGCGCGGGCGGCAAAAAAGCAAAATGTACGATTACTGTCAAAGCAGCGCCAAAAAGGATTTCTCTGAATGCAAAGTCAAAGAAACTGAAAAAAGGCCAGACATTCCAGATCAAAGTGAAACTGCCGAAAAATACGGCAAGTTATAAAATTACTTATAAATCCAGTAAGAAGAGTGTAGCATCTGTGGATGCCAAAGGAAAGGTTAAGGCGCGTAAAAAAGGAACAGCGACAATCACTGTAACGAGCTTTAATAAAAAGAAAGCCAAAGTAAAGATTATTGTAAGATAAACAGAAGTAAGTAAAAAAACGGGACTGTCATCGACAGCCCCGTTTTTGCCTTACTGAGATTTTGCCAGAGGTAAACGGATGACATTTACAGAGTATGCGGGAAGCTGATAGAACAGTTTATGATTTTCTATCTTTTGTTCTGAAGATACCGGTGCAACCAGTTCAGTTCCAATGGCATTCGCTTCATCCAGTCCGCCGGTCAGCATTGTTATCGCAGCGCTGGATTTTTTTGCAATATTTAAATTCTCAAAGTGCAGCTGAAGGTCTTTTGGGTTTTTGTCCGGATTCACCAGTTTGATATATACATAGCTGCCGTCCATATTTACAACCTGGTAAATATCCGTTTGATACTGGTTCAAAACACTGGAAAAATCGTATTTGGCCGTATCTTTCCTGCTGACAGAGGCGCTTGTGTAGTTCGCTTCCAGTTTTTCACCGATACCAAAATTAAAGGTAATTTCCATACTGTCATTTGTCTGTATTTTTGTCAGCCGTTCCATGTTATAATGCCTGTTTGCAAAATTGTTTCCCAATGGTTTTGTAGTCAGGCCAGTTTCCCGGCGGTTTGGCCTGGTGACTTCCATGCAGGCGCCCGCGCCGTCTTTGCCCAAATGAAAGCAATAGTACTGCCTGTCATGTCCCGCACCGATAATGATACTGCCGCTGTCAGAAGTTTTCGTAACGCCTTTTGCTACAATTTTAAACTGTTTCCACTTTTCGGTAATTGCTTTTGGGAGATATACTGCATGGAAACCCTTTGCTCCGGTAAAAACCAGCTGTCCTCCGGTAATGGTAAATCCGGTTCCGTTTTCAGGACTGCCGAACGCGGCCCATCCGTTCGAGTTATCCTCAAATGTATCCTCTAAAAGGATATTGCCGTCATTATCGTAAACCGTAATTTTATCAATTGAGCCGGCGGCAGAGATGGTTCCAAGAATCGGGCTGCCATAATTGGAGTAATCTGTTTCCGATGACTGAAGTTCTGTGCGGATCAGTTTTGTTCCGTAATGATTGGAAAACATCTTCTGTACATAATAATTCGTGGATCTTACAGCGTCAAATTCGTCAAAATAAATCAAGTCATGATCCCAGCTTAAGTTTCCAATCTTATATAAAAGCGGAGCATAGGAAATATTTGTGACCACATCGGCATTACGCTCAAGGCCTGTCATATAACAGGCTTCTGCAAGTGCGGTATAATATTTGTTATTTCCTCTTATGGCGTATTCTCCTACAAATACGTTGCTTCCTCCCTGATCAGGGCGCTGATAATAATCATAGCGATCCGATTGGTTATACATAAATGATTCTGACTCATAATAATGTTCATCTACAAGCGTTTCTCCTGGCATTGTCTGAGCCAGGCGATCATAAGCATACTCAAAATCATCTCCCCCGGAGCAGGGACCGGAACTGGAAATAATGTGCAGTTCATGATCTGGATAGTGTTTCTGCGCATAGGCTTCCACTGCTTTTTTTAATATTTCAAAATTATCCAGATACCGCGCCCGGATATTTTCATTTCCAATTCCAAGGTATTTCAGATTGAATGTTTCCGGATGGCCGTTTGCCGCTCTTTTTTTAGCCCATTCATTATCCGCGGCATTGCCCCAGCAGTAATCCAGAAGATTTGCCGCCATATCAATAAAACGCTGTAATTTTGCGCCTGTTTTGGCATCTGCCACATGCCCGCCCAGTTCCCCGGTTTCATACTGGCAGAGAATCCCGGCGTTTAAAATTGGGAAAGGCTCCATATGGAACTCTTCGCACAGGGACAAAAGCTCATGGTAACC
Organism: uncultured Lachnospiraceae bacterium; assembly: GCA_910588565.1. GTDB lineage: Bacteria > Bacillota > Clostridia > Lachnospirales > Lachnospiraceae > Roseburia_B. The sequence continues at coordinate 102,955 of CAJUPF010000001.1, read as the reverse complement.
AAACCCATAGGACTGCATATATCCCCAGGTGCGATTATGATTATTCCAGTTTTCCCAGCGGTTGGTATTGGCTCTGCGTTCTTCCAGCGGCCCTATGGTGTCCCGCCAGTCATACAGTCCTTCCCAGTTATAACCTTCTACAATGCATCCGCCCGGAAACCGCATAAATTTCGGCTTTAAATCCATCATCAGCTCGATCAGATCCTTACGGATTCCCACACCGCAGGCATAATTCGGATTGCCGTATCCAAAGCTGTCGTGGGGCACAACAGATATCATGTCCAGACATAGTCTGTCGGAGGCAGAGGCGCCTTCTACAGCCAGAACCAGCTTGCCCCTGGTATTTTCAGTGACAGCTGCAGTCAGCTCTGCGGAAATCTTGTTCCATGTTCCATCTGCAGGAATTTTCAGTATTTGTTTATCTGTCAGGGCATGGCCAAAACTGTCCGCCAGTTTTACCTTAAGCGTTCCGCCATATCCGGGAGCTGCGTTTACAAAAACGGAAAAAGTAAACAGCCCTGTTTGTTCTGCCTGGTTGAATGGCTTTACTGGCATTGCCGCAGAATTTGGACTATTTTGCGGGGCAAATCCTCCGTTTTCCAGAGTGACATTTCCGGTAAGGACGGCATAGTGAGGGTTATTCTTGTTTAAGCCGTTTTGATGTTCCACTGAAAAACTTCCGGAGCCTGAGGAAGTCCAATGCAGACTGTAATTGCCGACTGTCCGGTAGCCATTTTTTTTAAAATAAACGCTTTCTGTATCTCCCGCTTCCAGGTAGGCATTTTCAAAGGAATAATTCTTAACCATTTCTGGGTAGAGCCCGCCATCTGCTGCACTGTTGATATCTTCGTAAAACAGCCCATACAGATTCTCGCTTAACTCTTTTGTAACGTTTGTACCGTCAATGGTTATGGAATACTGCGGAGCGCGGCCTTTGATTTCCGGGAGATGCAAAGATGTTTCCGCTGTCAGGTGTGCCGCACGGTTGTTATTGTTCTGGTTCATAATTAGTTTGTTCCCCTTTTTGTATCGTTTTGTATGTGTTTGTGCCTATTTTGCGAAATTCGGCGCATACTTTGCCGCCAGCAAAATGGCCTCAATCATGCTGACTGCGCTTACAGTTCCTGTTCCGGCAATGTCAAATGCAGTTCCATGATCTACCGAGGTACGCAGAATGGGCATTCCATTGGTAATGGCAATGGTTTTTTCAAAATCAAGCGTTTTTGCAGCAATATGCCCCTGATCGTGGTATAAGGACAATACACTGTGGTATCTGCCGATGGCGGCCTGATGAAATACGGAGTCCGCACCGATGGGGCCGGCAACCGGATATCCTTCAGCCTGAAGCTCTTCGATAGCAGGTATAATTTCATTGACTTCTTCCCAGCCAAATAAGCCGTGCTCGCCGCTGTGGGGGTTTAAACCGGCAACCGCCATGGTTCCTTCCGAAACGCCCAGTTTTTTCAGTGCATCCAGGCAGCGTCTGACATACTCTTTGATGCGATCTTTTTTAATCAGATCCAGCATTTCCCGTAAGGAGACATGCCTTGTCAGGAAAAATATACGCATTCCGTTTGTCTCAAACATGGTCAGAGGATCGGCTGTATTGGTAAGTGCGCCAAAAATTTCTGTATGCCCGATATAGGGGATGCCGCCTGCACGCAGAGATTCTTTGTTAATGGGAGTTGTGGCAACGGCGTCCGCCAGGCCGCTGTTTGCCAGTTCAATGCTTTTGGCAATATATGCATAGGCGGCTTTACCGCACATACCGCTTACTTTGCCAAATGCAAACTGAGCCATGTCTATATTGGCCAGATCGATCAGATTCAGAATGCCTTTCTGGAAATTGGCGTCCTTTGGGTCTTCGATTACATGGACAGAGAGATTGGTTCCTGTAATGGAAATCGCCTGCTGTAGAATGGTTTTGTCACCAATGACAATGCAGTCTGCCGCATCAGCTGCTTCTGCTGATGCGGCAGCCATTGCCGTAATTTCCGGACCGACTCCGGCGGGATCTCCGATTGGAATGGCAATGCGTGGTTTTCTCATATTAAAAGTCCTCTCGTTTTATTTTTTTATCTATATTTTTATGGATGCTTTTTTATTTGTGCCGCCGGTTGATTTGGCAGTGATGGTTACTGTTTTGCCGATTCCGGCTTTTGGCTGATAAATGATGTTCTTTGTGGCTTGTTTCATAATTCTGTTAAGTATCATAACATATTTTCTGCTTTAAAACATTAGAATTAGTATTCATTTTTTGATGTAATGGTTCAGCCTGGTAACAGATCAGATACCTTCATTGTTACAGGCATTTGGCCGCGTATTTTGGTACGGCCAGCGCATAAATGCGCAGACCTTAAATCCCCTCTGCCCCGCCCTCTGTAATCAGCAGCAAAAAAAGGAGCTGTCAGGAAATTGCTATCATCCACAAGATATCATATATCCATACAAAGTTGGAAACTATATCTTGTATGACAGTTGCATTTCCCGACAACCCCTTTGATAATGTAATCACACTATAAAGAATAAATCAGATCAGTTCATTTTGGGAAGGGAATCAAATCCCGGCTGTAACTCTTCATCCGTAGGGATGTAATCGGACATTTCTCCGTTATTATATTTTTCATAAGCGACCATATCGAAATACCCGGTTCCTGTCAGGCCGAATACGATTGTCTTTTCTTCTCCTGTCTCTTTGCATTTCATAGCTTCGTCAATAGCGGCGCGGATTGCATGGGAGCTTTCCGGAGCCGGAAGGATGCCTTCTGTCCTTGCAAACTGTACGGCTGCTTCAAATACACTGGTCTGTTCGACGGAACGTGCCTCCATCAGGCCGTCGTCATATAACTGGGAGAGTACGGAACTCATGCCGTGGTATCTGAGGCCTCCGGCGTGGTTTGCGGAGGGGATAAAACCGCTTCCCAGGGTGTACATTTTGGCCAGCGGGCAGACTTTTCCGGTGTCGCAGAAATCGTAAGCATATCTGCCTCTGGTAAAGCTTGGGCAGGATGCGGGCTCTACCGCAATAATCCGGTAGTCTTTTTCACCCCGGAGTTTTTCACCCATAAACGGGGAAATCAGGCCGCCGAGGTTAGAACCGCCTCCGGCGCAGCCGATAATAATATCCGGCGTAATGTTGTATTTGTCTAATGCCGCCTTTGTTTCAAGGCCGATAATGGACTGATGTAATAATACCTGATTTAACACACTGCCTAATACATAGCGGTATCCTTCTGAACCGACAGCTGCTTCTACCGCTTCGGAAATCGCACAGCCGAGGCTTCCGGTAGTTCCCGGATACTCTGCCAGGATTTTGCGTCCTACTTCTGTGGTTTCGGATGGGGAAGGGGTGACGCTTGCGCCGTAGGTGCGCATCACTTCTCTTCGGAACGGCTTTTGTTCATAAGACACTTTTACCATATAGACTTTGCAGTCCAGATCAAAGTACGCACATGCCATGGAAAGCGCTGTTCCCCACTGGCCTGCGCCTGTTTCTGTGGTAACGCCTTTTAAGCCCTGTTTTTTGGCATAATAGGCCTGTGCAATTGCGGAGTTTAACTTGTGGCTTCCGCTGGTATTGTTTCCCTCAAATTTATAGTAAATTTTGGCCGGGGTCTGCAACTTCTCCTCCAGACAGTATGCCCTTACCAAAGGCGAGGGGCGGTACATTTTGTAAAATTTCAAAATCTCAGCCGGAATGTCAATAAAAGCGGTGGTATCGTCCAGTTCCTGCTTTGCCAGCTCGCTGCAGAATACGCCGGAAAGCTCTTCTAACGTCATGGGCTGCATGGTGCCCGGATTTAAAAGCGGCGCGGGTTTGTTCTTCATATCTGCACGTACATTGTACCATTGCGCGGGCATTTCATGTTCATTGAGGTAAATTTTATAAGGTATCGTCGTTTCGCTCATTTCCTGACTCCTTTGTTTTCTTTTTAAGCTACCATTTTCTGCGTTTTCTGTCAATCTTTTTTAGACGACATAGCAGTACATTACAATAAAATGGCAGAAACTCCCGGCCATGACAAATAAGTGAAAAATTTCATGGCTTCCAAAGTATTTGTGAATGGCGTTAAAGGCTTTTAATTTCAAGGCATATACGACACCGCCCACGGTATACAGGATTCCTCCCGCCAGCAGCCAGAGAAAAGCCGGAGCGGGCAATTTTTGCATTAGGATTGGAAATACCAAAAGGCACATCCAGCCCATAGCGATATAAATAACTGAGGAAAGCCATTTCGGGCAGTTGATCCAGACGAGTTTTAGCAGGATACCCAAAATTGCAGCGCCCCAAATCAGGGAAAGTAAAAGCATACCGCTTTTGTGATCAAGCACCAACATGCAGACTGGCGTATAAGTTCCGGCAATCAGGATAAAGATCATCATATGATCCAGCTTGCGGAAGAGCTTTAAAATGCTGTCTTTTACATTCAGGGAATGATAAATTGTGGATGCGGCATATAATAGGATCATGGTAAGAATAAAAATACCCATTGCCGTGATAGCGGAAGGTATTCTGCTGCTTTCTGCTTTTACTAATAAAGGCACGGCAGCAAACAGTGAGAGCAGCATACCAATGTAATGTGTAATGGCGCTTCCTGGTTCGCGAATTGTGATCTGCATAAAATGACCTCCTTTTTGGCATGTACCTTTGGACTCTCATAAATTCAGATAAAAGAATCCTGGCAGCACAGCAGCTTTAATATGTAGTATTGATAACTATATATTATTTTATACAATACTACTACTTGGAGTGCATTATGTCAATACTATGAAATGGAATGAATAAAAAAAGCCGCCACACTTTGGTGTGACAGCTTCTTTTTCTCTGTAATTAACCCTGCTCGATAGCTCCTGTAGGACAGGCGCCGGCACATGTACCGCAGTCTACACAGGAACCTGGATCGATTTCGTATTTTCCATCACCAGAGGAGATAGCGCCTACTGGACATTCTCCTTCGCAAGTTCCGCAGCTAACGCATGAATCTGTAATAACGTATGCCATTGATACATCCTCCTTATGTAATACAATTTATTCAGCCCTTATCGGCTTAGAGTTATTTTAATACAAAAAACATATGAATACAAGTACTGAATTCGTATTTTTGAAAAAACATAATGGAAAGAATTGAATAAATACCAGAAACGTATTATAATAACAACGCTGTGAATGTAATATCGTAAATACGCAGATAATGATAAATATGAAGGAGGTATACTGATGGCACAGGTTACAAAGACTACAATGATTGGCGAATTGCTTCAGATTGATGCAAATATTGCGCCGGTTCTTCTGAATATAGGAATGCACTGCCTTGGCTGCCCGTCTTCCCAGATGGAGACGATTGAGGAGGCGGCTATGGTGCATGGAATTGAACCGGACGCGCTGGTAAATGAGATCAATGCATTTTTGGAAAAAGATCTCGCACAGTAAGAAGCTATCGTTAAAACAGATAAGCAGGGCAATTGCAAAGCCCTGAATAGTAATACAGGCATTGAAAAATTTTTATTTTCAATGCCTGTATATTTTTAACTCTAGAATTCTGCGGAGGAATGAGGTATACCTTAATGCCTGGTGCAGAATATTTTTCTGGGAGAGCTGCTTCCCAAATGTAAAAGTTCCTGAATCATTTAAAATTTTTCCCTTCTTTTGAGATTTTTTCACTCCCTCAGTTGTTTTCTCTATATAGGAGGTACAGATTATGAAATACGCAGAGAAACAAAAAGCGATGGAATGCTATCAAAAGCACAAGGACATGATTTTCAAGCTGGCATGGGCTTACTGCAAGGATACCTACCAGGCAGAGGATGTATTTCAGGAGGTTTTTTATAAATATCTGGTTTCCCATCCCAAGTTCAAAACCACAGAACATGAAAAGGCCTGGTTTATCCGGACCACCGTCAATATTTGTAAAAACTTTTTAAAAAGCAAATGGAACAAAGATACCCTGCAGATGGAGGATTGGGACAGGAAGCAGGAAGAACCGCTGGAATCTGTCGATGCTTTTGACACATTGAAACATGCCATTCTGGATTTACCGGAAAAATACCGCGTACCGATACATCTGTACTACTATGAAGAGTACTCTGTGCGTGAGATTGCATATCTTTTGCACAAAAGCGAGAGTACCATCCAGACACAGCTGCAGCGTGGAAGGGAAAAAATCAAACACACACTTGAAAGGAGTGAACGACATGATGTTGGAGAGTAACACTTACAAAGAGGCTATTTCAGACGTAAAATTATCCGATGACGCAGGCATGGAAATCATGGAGAGCGCTATCCAAAGGAAGGAACAGCGCATCCGGAAGCTGCGGGCGCGGGCCGCCGCCGCAATCGCCGGGGTTATCCTTATCGCCTTTAGCGTAGATGGCATCTGCTATGCGCAGACAGGGATGAATATCTGGGAGCTTCTGGATTCTGCCTACTATAAGGCAGACAGCGCCACAGCCGCCAGCCTGAGCGAAGGCTTTCAGGAAAGCGGCGAATCCATTACTTATGGGAACCTGCAATTTACCCTGGAATACTATTATTTCGATCCCATCAACTGCGAGGTATACTATTCCATCCGCACAGATTCCCTGGATGGGACGCCATTAAACTTAGAAGAATTCACAGACACAGAGCTTCCCCGCGAATGGAAATTCTCTACTTCCCCAAAACGGCAGGAAGAGTTTGAACCCGGCGGCTCCACTGCCAGTGAACCCTTATCGCCTGCCTATGTAAATGAGGAACATACCGCCATCCAAATGTTTTATCATGACGTCTATACCTATGAAAAAGAGGGAAGCCAAAAAGATCAGATGGAAGTCGTCCTGAATGTAAGAGATGGGGAAGAGGTGGAAAATGGCATCACCTATTATAAATATAAAAAAGCAGAAGGCTCCTTCTTGCTGAATCCAACCGGCCAGCTCAAGTCCCTCTATGCAGACGGCAGCGCCCTGGAGCATTGCACGACGGTTAAGGTTACAACCGGCGGCATCAGCCTGTACTTTGATCAATACATGGATTCGGAAACAGCGGAAGATTTCATCCATCTGATTACCTTGAAAATGAAGGATGGAACCAACTACTATGTATTCGATGCCCCTCCGCCAGGCTGGGAGCTGCTAGACCAGCAAGCGCTTGACGCCAGTGGTAACTTCCAGGATACCGGATACCGGACCCCGGATGGAGAGGAAATCCCCAGAGAGACCATCCTTGGGCAATTCGCTTTTGGCGGCGGCTTTGATAAAACGATCGAAGACGGGAACTACGAGTTCTCCGGTATTTTCAACTCCCTGATCGATGTAGATGATATCGTAGGCATCTATGTGGATGGCACGGAGATGCCGCTGAAGTAACGTTACATTTCACACCTGCTTTTTCCCAACGCAAAACAGGGATTACTATGTAATGCAAGAAACGGAGAGACCGCAACAGAACCCCTTATGCTCCAAATGGAGCAAAAGTGCGTTTCTGCTGCGGCCTCATCTCTTCATAGATGGGAAAGCGGTAAGGGAAGCTGCTGCCAGGTGGCCCGATTATAATAGGGCAAAGGTCTGCAGCGCATTGTGCTGGCAGAGAATGGTATGGTGTTCCATAAAAAAGGCTTCTGTCGCATTGGTAATTACGCCCTGGTTGGCATATTCGGCCAGAATATTGCAGACCTTGTTGAATACTTCCGGTGAAAGGCTGCTTTTGTGTAAAATCAGGTAATATACGCCGCTGTTCTCATCTTTAAAAAGAGAGTTGTCGCCTTCATAGAAACCGTTTAAAATATGGGATAGCCGTGTAATATCCGCCAGATTACGGAAGATAAACATCTTGGTCAGATCAATTGGCACTTCCGCCAGAACATTACCTTCTTTTGGCGTATGCTGCAGTGGGTCAAAGCTGTCAGAATCCATACCTTGTTCTTCTGTAATTTTGCGGAACAGGCCTAAAATGTCATCGGCTCCTTCCGAGAAGAGCTCCTGCACACTGTCATCCGAAAAATCATCATAACCTTCCGGCATATCAGAAAATTTGGAAAACCGGGTATCTAATTCTTCCGGATATTCTACTTTGGTAATCAGCAGGATAATCGCTTCCGGGGAAATCGGGATTGCTTCTATCATAAGGGGAATATCTTCCGCGTCAAAACCCAATTCATAGTTCGCCTGCTGCATCATATCATGGAACAGCATCTTTGCTTTCTCTGTACCGTAGACCAGTTCACTCAGTTTTAAGTGACGGGTAGATAAATCATGCTGGGTCAGTGTGCAGCGGATTTGATGTTCATTTACTTTCTCTATTTTCATTCTTGCCTCCTCCTGACGCACTTGCCGCGCCATCAAGGTAGATTTGGAAGTCTGCTTCCAAACTCATCACTCCTTTGCTTATTATAATCAAATCGCTATCATCTGTAAAGCCTGGTTTTTTATTAAATATCTATAAATTATCTTAAAGAAACAGAAAAAGTATTGATTGAGGTGGAAGATTGTGGTATATAAAAATGCAAGAGATGCTTTTTCCAAATGAAATCAGGAAGGAGCGATGAAAATTCAACATTCAAGATGTTATTCTGTCTGGAAGATATCAGGCGCTTTCAGAACTCGGAAGAGGAAGCGGCAGTATTGTATATCTGGTCAGGCATCAAAAACTGGGTGAGTACCGGGCAGTGAAGCGAATTTCTAAAGAGCCGGAATTTACCTGGAAGATTCGGGAAGCAGAAATCCTGAATCATCTCAGACACCCGCAGATTCCCCATATTTATGATATCGAAGAGGATGAAGAAGCCTGGTATATCGTAGAGGAATATATGGAGGGTGAATCATTAGAAGCATTGATGCTTCAATCATCATTTATTACCCTGGATTTTATCGATCGCGTGATAACAGGACTCACAGAGGTTCTGGATTATCTGCATTGCCTAAAACCGTATCCATTGATTTATCAGGATCTGAAGGCAGAGCATGTGATAGCGGGCCGAGACGGCATAAAGCTGATTGATTTCGGTATCTCCGTCTGGCTGGATAAAACAGAGAATAAAATTCAAAATTATGGAACCCCCGCATTTTGTGCGCCGGAGAAACGGAGGCACGCTAAGATCAGCGAACAGACAGATGTGTTCAGTATGGGAAAACTGTTAGAGGAACTGATTTTTGCAGAAGGGCGGAAGGAATCCATGCATCTTATGCATATTGCTAAAAAGGCGGCAAGTACGGATTTGTCGGAACGTTATGCGTCTGTCCGGGAGTTTGCAGCCGATTTCAAAAAGCATGTGCAGTCAAAACAAAATTCTGTAAATCAAAAGCATCTCTTGAAAAAAATAGTTGCAGCCGGCAGTCAGCCGCGCGTTGGGACAACTCATCTGTCCATTTCGTTTACGGAGTATTTAAACCGCAGGCATATTACGGCGGTTTATCAGGAGAGAAATTCCAACGGCGCTATGCGCAGGATTTTTAAGCGCGGCGGCTTTGCAGAGCATGGAGGCGTTTACCGGAAAAAGGATTTTATCGGAATGCCTGCTTATGGAGAAGGTGTGGAAGTGTATGCACCAAAAACCGCAGTGGAAGTGCTGGATTATGGCGCTGACCTCGCAGGCGCCCTGGCGGAAGACGCCGATTTGTTCCTGTTTATCGTAGGAAGCAGGGACTGGGAGCTGGAGTATGCAGAGTCTGCCTATGAACAGGTCAAAGCGGCAAAGGGCCTGACAGCCATAGCTAATTATGGCAGCAGGCGGCAGGCAAGGCAGTATGCCGGAACGTTTGGGCAGACGGTATATTGTTTTCCACTGGATGAAAATCCCTTTTTGATGACAAAAGAAAAGGAGCGGTTGTTTGAAGGATTGCTGGAAAAGTATTGGAATTGCCGGCAGCATCCGTGGGAGTGGGGCAACACACTTATCCGTAGCGCTGGCAAATTATGCGGCAAGCGGCCTGGGTGAGAAAACCGCCTGTCTGGAACTGGGCGGCCATGGGGAACTGGCAAGCTGGAAGCTGACAGAGGAGAAGGGGTATTTTACGGATAAGAGAATCCATTATTATCCGGATGTAAAAAAAGAGCAGATACCGATTATTTTAAACCGCGGTTATGAGAGGATCATTATGGATTTTGGTGATGCGTATGTAAGCTTCCGCGAGGAGCTTTTGCGGTGCGACAGAAAGGTGATGCTTTTGAACCTGAATCCCTGGCAGGAGTTTGCCGCCAGAAGAATGCTGGACGCCATGGGCAAAAAGGACTGGGGCAATATCCAGCCTCTGTATGCTGGCAGAAATGCGCAGAAGGCGTGTAAAAAGACGTTGGAGCGTGAGTATGGGATAACCATTCTGGAGATTCCGTTGATTCCGGAACCAGGGCGTATCCGGGCGGAGGAGTTTTCCTGTATGGATTTGATTCTGGGGCGCGCTGCTGGAAAAAACAAAAGAAGAAAATCACGGATGCCCAAATAATAAGGAAGAAATAGTTTTTCACAAAATGCAGTTGTATGTTCTTTGGGCTGAGTGAGGGAGTAAGGTATGAATGAGAACAGGTTGCAGTTGTTTGTAGAACTGCAGAATATTGAAGCAAGGGGGATCACGTTGTGGCTGGAAGGCCTGCCAAGTAATTCCCTTTGGATTACGGATGCGATTTTTGTTAATGAAGAGAGCGCTTATATGCGCGATTATATTTATGATGAGGGGGTGTTGAAGGAAGTGCGATTTGATAAAGTGTGTAACTTGTAGGTTTTTTTGTAGTAATGTGTAATAATTTGTAACTTATTGTTATGGGACTATGTGCAGAAATGCATTCTGAATTGGAACCCTCAATGCCGATGATGAGTGTATAAGCAGATAAAAGATAAAAAGATAAAAGATAAAAGATACCAGAGCCTTATGCTGATGCGTGGGGCTCTGATTTATGTTGGTGAGTACAGGGGCGCCCTGCAACTTTTTTATAATGGAAAAATAAAATTCGTTGAATATATGAATGGGTATGTTATAATAGGTTGGTGAGAATCGTTTTATAGGAGAATTGGCGCATTTGTATGGGTATGCGGCCGGAGAGGCTGCGTGGCGAGTGCGGCAGGTATACGAAAGGAGAAACGTCCGGATGGAGAAAAGACGGAAAGCGCAGTCGGTGATATTGATTGCGGCGGTTGTGGTGGTTATTATTCTGGTACTTGTGGCTGGAAAGTTGATTGATAAATATATGCCCTCGAAGGAGCAGGCGGATTTGCTGGAGTACTATGGGCTGACAGAGGGATCGGCAGCGGCGGTGATTGTGGATTATGAGATTGTACCGCAGCAGGCGGTGATCCGTGATGAGAGAGTATATCTGGATTATGAAGTGGTTAAGGAGTTGTTTAACGGCCGTTTTTACTGGGATGGAAACGAGCATATTCTGTTGTATACGACGCCTTCGGACGTTGTGTCGGCGGAGATTTCCGGCAAGGATTATTATGTGACAGAGGAGAAGCATTCTGAGGAATATGTGATTGCATATGAAGAGGATGATACGGCTTATATTGCGGCGGATTATGTGAAGAAATTCACGGATATGGAGTATGAATACCATAAAGAGCCAAACCGTGTCGTGGTGACGACAGATTGGTCGGATGATACGGTGGTTTTGGTAAAGAAAGATACGCAGATCCGGTATCGGGGCGGGATTAAGAGCCCGATTCTTGCCAGCGTTTTCAAGGAGGATATGCTGATTTTGCTGGAACGCGGGGAGAATTGGTCGCAGGTTGCGACGGCGGATGGGATCATTGGTTATATTCCCAATAAGCGATTGGGAGAGGAAGAGACGAAACGCTATGCGCATACGTTTGAAAAAGAGGAATTTTCTCATATTTTAAAAGAGGAACCGATCAATATGGCATGGCATCAGGTGACGCTGCCGGAAGCAAATGAGAAAGTGGCGGATGTGATTTCAGGAACAAAGGGTCTGAATGTGATTTCGCCTACCTGGTTTTATCTGGATGACAACGACGGGGGTCTTGCTAATCTGTCCAGCGCGGATTATGTGGAATATTGTCATGAGCAGGGAATTGAAGTATGGCCTTTGGTGAGCAATCTGGAAAATGATGAGGCGGATTCTACGGAGGTTTTAACTCATACTTCTAAGCGGGCGAATATGATAAATCAGTTGATGGAAGCGGCGGTTCAGTATAATTTTGATGGAATTAATGTGGATTTTGAAGCTTTGCAGACGGAAGCGGGAGAGGGATATGTGCAGTTTATCCGGGAGCTTTCGCTGAAATGTGAAGAAAATGGAATGATTCTTTCGGTGGATAATTATGTGCCGACAGAGTACACATCTTTTTATAACAGAAGTGAACAGGCCAATTTTGCGGACTATGTGATTATTATGGGGTATGATGAGCATTATGCCGGATCGGATGAGGGTTCGGTAGCCTCGATTGGGTTTGTGAAGCAGGGAATTACGGATACGCTGAAAGAGGTTCCGGCGAATCAGGTGATTTTAGGGGCGCCGTTTTTTACAAGAATCTGGACTGAGACGCCCAAGGAGGACAACCAGGATGTGGAAGCGGCGGCAGAGGATTATGTGCCATATGAACTGACGTCCCAGGCGGCCGGAATGAAGGAATCCTGGAATATGGTTTCGGAGAACGAGGCAAAAGCTGTCTGGTCCGAGGAGGACGGGCAGTATTATGCAGAGTATGTCAAGGAAGGGAATACGTATAAGGTCTGGCTGGAGGATGCGGAGTCGATGGAACTGCGGCTTTCGGCAGCCAAGGAAAACGGGCTTGCGGGGATGTCGTTCTGGAAGCTGGGGCTGGAGGATACGGAGATTTGGGATACGATTATAAAATATATGGATTGAAAATGATAGTAAGGCAAAGATTAAATGGGGCGGATTCTGTAACAGTAAAGCTGCAGGCTGAGCTGTTGCAGGATATTTATATGGATATGCATAGCAGCAAGTGAAAAGCTATACAGGTTAAAAATTAGCGGGGCAAGGTCTGTAGCATCCTCTGCATGGCAAAATGACAACATCGTTTCAGCTCTCGGACAATCCAAGCCTGTAGAAAGGCTCTCCTTGAGAAGAAAGACTTCTATACGGGAAAAGTACCAAAGAATGCGGTAAAATCGGCATTCTTCGGAAACTATTGGTGTTTAGGCGGTGTTTAAATATATGCAACATTATGCCAAGGAGTGCCTGTCAGTCGATCTATACCAGCCATAAATAACCGCCTTTTCTCACAGGTCGAATATGTCCTCAATGATTTGGTTAACTCTTTGTGAATCCAAAGCACCGTTTTCATCGTAGGTTACAATCAGATTTTTGCTTTCTTCGATACCATTCTTCTTATAGAATGCTTTCTTTTCCTCCCAGCGTTTTCTGTATTTGGGATTATCCATCATTCCGCAGTGTTCCCAATACCACACCTCACCGGTATCATCATCTATAACCTTAAAGTCAGGACGCTTTACTTTTCCTTCGAGTACAAGCTCAGGCTCATATACATATTCAAGATTGTTGTAATGAAGTGCATTGGCAATAATAACCTCTGATTTTGAGCGTACCAGTTCGCCGCGGACAGTTTTATGTACCAGTCTGTCTTCATAGAACTGATTGCCAGCCTGTACCACTTGTGGGCGCATATCCATATCACCTTCATGAAAAACATTGGCAAACAGGTCTGTAAACCTTCTGGCAATGTCTGAATTTTCCTCAGATGCATATTTTAGAAGATGGTAGGCTTCCTGGTTGTAAAGAATGATAATCTTGTCAACCTGCCGCGTCAGGGATGTGTATAACATCTCCCGTGAAATAATTCTGCATGGCTCTGCCAGTACCAAGATGACAGTATTAAACTGACTGCCTTGCGATTTATGCACAGTCAATGCATAAGCAAGCTCCAAACAAGCACTGCCGGATTCTTCATTAAAATCCCTTGCTGTGTAGGAATATGAAAATCCATTCTGAGATGCAAATTCCACATGCAGGTAGTCAGTGGGCTTTTTTGATGAATAGGTTCCACAGGCAATGCCAATCTCACCGTTTGCCACATAGTTGCGGCTTTCATCTTTTGGCCAGGCATCCCTCTGGCCGTTAATGACATTTATTACTTTGTCGCCATAAACGATATTTTCCGGGCCAAGGGCTTTCGGTATCCTTTTGTGTGAACCGTAATATTTTGATACTTGAAGAAAATGCTCGCGGTATTTCAGGTGAAGAAGTCTGTTGATATTCATGACGCCTTGTGGCATATTCCGGACGGGAGCGAGTATCTGCCATTTTTCGGCATATTGGGCACACCCCTTGTTAAAGAACATACCATAGTCGCCTCTTTTGCCGCCAAGGGATTCATCAAAACCGTCCTGATCGTCCACATCGCTCATGCCGGTTTCATCTGCTATAATCTGGAGGAGTTTTTCTTCAAGCTCTTCTTTCGTTGACCATGTAGCAAATGAAATATATTTGCTTTTGCCTTTTTCGATTTTGGCTATCACATCATCATCTGGCAGTTCCTCAGTATTTGTAAACAGCCGGGAAAGCTCTACATCCAGACGTTCTTCATTAGAACTCTGGCGGCGGTTTACCGTCAGTTCTCCGTAACATTTGCATACTCTTGGAAAGCTTCCTGCGCTTAGGTTTAGTTTTAGGAGATTCACCAGATCTACAAAAGGCCTTCCTGCTCCGATTGGTGGCAGTTGGTTGGGATCTCCGACAAAAATAATCCGTCTTGCTGCCTTCAGTGCTTCCATTAATGCGCCGAACATCTCTTCAGTCAGCATGGATGCTTCGTCAATGATGACTGTTTCCGGCACATCTCTGTAATCATGCCTGGATAATTTATAACACATATCGTTCCAGTCAAAACGTTTGCTTCGGACAAGGAACTGTGCTACATTCAGTGCTGTGAGTCCTTTGGCATCATCGCCCATACTCTCAAGCAGACGCACCGTTGCTTTCCCGGTCGGGGCAAGGAGCAATACGCCACCGGCTTTGATGTCTGGTTGGTTGCAGAGAATGGAAAGGACGGTTGTTTTGCCTGTTCCGGCATCGCCAACCAGAACGCCGATTCTTGCTCCGGAAAGTTCTTCAAGGATTGCAGCTTTTTCGCATCTTGCACGTTCTTCGTCAGAATCCGGGGAAAGGCTGACTTTCTTTCCATGATCAAATTTATTATCCAGAAGGTTTCTCCAATTGGCATCCACTTTCAATTTTTGGGCTTTGAGCCTTTTACTGACTCTTTTTTCTATAATGGAGTCAAATTCGTTTATGCGCACAAGTTTATAATATTCTGTACCATCTTTCATCTTCCTGCGCAGGATTTCTTTTTGCAGGAAATTATCAATTGCATTCATGATGTCGCTTGTGACTCTGCACTTGGGGTCTAGGATCATATCACGGATTTTATCGACCATCAAGTCACAGGGCAGGATTGTATTTCCTGACTCTGCCTGTGATTCAAGGACAGCTACGGCAATTGCGCGGATACGTCTCTGGTCGTTATCTGATGTTAGGCTTGTTGGTTTCTCAAGGGGGTATTTCTCCAATACTGAAGCAACTGGAAAAACAGCCCTGTCCACTTTTTTGACGAAAATTTTGATTCCGTCCTGCTTTAGCCTTGTTTGCTCATATATTATGTATGGATTTTCAATAATCTCCCGGTCATTGCATTGTATGTCTCTTTTAAGTCTCTCATTTTCGTAGAAAAGGATATATGCCTGGTCAATGGACAGAGAAAATCTGCTCAGAAGCCGGAAAAGCTCTTTTCGATCCAGTGGCATATTCTTCCATGTTTTCTGGATGATCGGAGTGATTGATTCTGATAATAGAGAGCCTAAATATTTTTTTGGGTGTGCAATAACCGCATCTAACTGCTCCCAAATATCTTCACTGTCATCCATGCCCTCCTGCATCTGCTTCGCAATGATGATTCCCTGTGGAATCTCCAATGCACAAAGCATAGCTCCAAGCCCTGGAAAAGCCCCTCTGTCTTCCCAAACGATGGCAAGCTGTTCATTCAGCCAGGCAAGGACATTGGAATAGTCTTCATCAAGGCAGTTGTTGATAATAGAAAATGCTTTAATACATGCCTGAAGGACATCAATCACAGCATCATGGCTCACATGCTCCGTTGCATAGGAAAACTCATCAAAAGCATCTTCAGGGGCAAACACAGTGATAGATGCCATATCGAATTCAGGGTGATTATTTGTATATTCCATCATCTGTTGGTAAGGAATGACAAATCCATCTTTGTGGTTCTCACGGATGGAGTGGCAGACCATCGTTTCCCAAATCATGGAGCGGAGTCCTCCGTCTGTTCCCCGATTATGTTCAACTGCCGGAATGATTTTTTTTACATGGCCAATACCAACTACAACACGCCGGGTATCTTCCACAAAAGGAACTTGCTTTGCATAGGCAATACATAACGATTTATTTTCTGTAATATCGCCATAAAAATATTCAAATATTGATTTTTGATTAACCGCATCCTGCACCCACGTGGTGTTAAATTTTAGCTCCGGTTCCCGTTCATGGCGGTAGTCAATATTGTAATATTCATAAATCTGATTAATATTATCCCGCATAAGCCATGCAAAAGGGCGTGCAGGGAAACTATATGGAGGATAAGCAACATCCGTAGGAAGAAAATGCCCATGTGTTTTCGGATTACTATTTTTGTACGGATGAACCGTTGTCCTTACCATTCCTTGCGGTGACATAAAGCCGGCTCCTTCCGCAATACAAATTAGTTTATCCGCATGGTCGGCCATGCACTGGCTACAGATAGCGGCCTCCGCTTTATCGTTACGGTTTTCTGATATATTCTTCAAACGCAGACAGGAAGTGTTACCCTCTGGGTCTGTGCATACGGTTCCATCCCATCCATGGTCGTGCCAAGGAACACGGATCGATATATGTTGTGGCATAATTGATACTCCTTTCGGTTTAATATATGGCAGGATATATCCATGATTGAAACCTGTCATATCATATCCTGATCGGGTAGTTTCCCCGCTTGTGTAGCAATTTTCTTTTCTTGTGATTTTACACGCCTTTCCAGTTTTTTGATATCTTCAGATGGAGGCAGGTTTTCCGGCTTGATGCCACGCTGCCCCAGCATATCGCGTACAGAATGGTTATTCTGAATGTGTTCTCCGGTAATGGAACTTTCCCCTTGTAAATCTTTTTCTTCTACATTGTAGTTTGTCATTTCAGTTGCGAGGTTCTTTGCGGCGATTGTGAGGGTGGGCAAAAAATCAGCCAGCGGGCGGCTGCCCTTTACACCGAGGCGTTTTTTCATTTCCTGTGTCGTATAGCCGCCGAACAATGCCTGGTCACCTTTGGAGCGGATACGGCCAAACCCTGCGTCATCTACGCCGCGTTCATAAATATTCTGGGAAAGGCGTTTTTCAGATTCGCGTAGTCTGCCGCGTGCTTCTGTGCGTTCGATTAGTGCAATTCGTTCCTCAATAAGTTCCTGCTTTCTTGTCTGTATGGCAAAATAACTTTGGGCAAAAGCAATTTCCTCTTTTTTAGGGTCGCCATTTTGCGCAATCAGATAACAGGCATAGCGAGTAAGCATATAGTCCTTTACGTTCCTTTTTGCCTTGCTGCCTAGTTCAACCATTTTCGTGACCTCACGAAAATGGTCTGATACAATTATGCCTGAAGTTTCACAGGACTCCATGGCACGGCAGACAGTTTTATCGAAGTTTTCCCAACGACCATAGCCCAGTAGTGGCATCAGTTCGCGGGCATACCAGAATTCTATGTCGGCGTTTTCAATATTGTGAATGATTAGATCATATTGCTGGCGAATCTGTTCGATTTTCTTTTTATCCATTATCAGTTCCCTCCTCCGGGACAAATTCCAGGATATCATCTACGCCGCATTTCAGCACACGGCAGATGCTTTCTATGCTCTCTAATGAAACATAACGGTTGCGCTTGAGCCGTGTAAGTATATTGCCGGAAAATCCAGCTTTACGCTGTAAGTCAGAATTAGACAAATTCTTTTCTATCATTAAATGAAAGAGTTTTTTATAATTAACCGCCATTACAGACCTCCATTCCTTGACTTTTTTATTGTATCACGGAAAAGTGAGAAATGCAATGCGTTAGTGTATATGGCAGCTATGAAAGGTGCTTTTTCTATTTTTTGTTCAGGTTATAAAAATAGTCCTAAAATTCAATCTGCAATCATGCATAATTTTTGATCAGTTTCCCACAATTAAAAAACAGAAAGAAGCAGCAGCTTATCTTTTGTTCCTTTGTTTAAAACTTTTTTTGAAAGGAATTCATTAACCGTCACGTAATGTGGGAGAAATTCATGCTCCGGCACGCCGAGCGCTGTACAGAGGTTTTTTACACATTCATCTTTTATAAATTCGTCCGTCATCTGCTGCATGCTGCTGATACAGCAGGTATTCTTCATAATCACTGTCATCAGCATGACTTCTGTTTCATATGTCCAAAATTTTTCTGAGCCTTCCAGTCCTGCAAGCCAGCTGATAAAATCTGGTAAATACAGTTTTATAATCTGGTAGAAGGACGCAAAATCATTCCCGTATTTTTTCCTTTTACTTCTTCTTTCAGCTCTTGTCATTATAAAATCACCTTTGTGAAAAACTTTTTTATAATTTTACCATGAACCAAGTGAAAAAGCACCTGCAGGGCGGTTTAACAGTGCAAAAAAATTTCACATTTCAGATCTGTTTATACCCGTTTTTACTGGACACACAATTCCGAAAAAGAAAATTTCTATTTGGAATATGCCGGAAGGAGCCGCTTAGAATAGTCAGCAGGCTGACAGATACCCATTCTGAGCAGAATGTCAGGGAACCCAGAGGGGGAGCCGGGACAAGCTTATAATATAAACTACAGAAAACAACTGTTCATCTTTTAGATGGGAGGCCGCGCTATGACAGAGGAAGTGCGGAAAAAATTATAAATTTTAGTTTTCGCGTTACCTTTAACTGTTTTTTACGATTATATACAATAGGGGGATAAAAGAATAGCAGGAAGCCGGAACATATCACTAGAGCATGTTTGAAAAATCATTCCCACCATCTGCACGCCCCACTTTGCGGCATATTTGTACCAAATTCAGTCCGTAGCCCGCTACGCCTCCCTCATTTGGTATAAATCTCCCATATCATGCCCGTTGGGTGCAAATTGTGACGCACATCTGGCAAAAAGCATTTTTTAAACATGCTCTAGGAAAGAAGGGGCAAAAGAAATCCGGCCAGGCGCTGGAAAGGCGGTGATGGTTAGACAGAAATTTGCTTAAGTTACTGATATTGAATGTAAATTGCAGAAAAGAAAGGAATGACAGATTATGGTAAGATGGATGATATCGTTAGCAGCGGTTATTTTGTTTGGGACAACGACGGCTTCGCTTTATGCGGCAAGTATAAACCAGGAAGAATTAGATGAATGTGAGATCGAGATGGCAGAAGATGGCGAAGAAGAGCTGCCGTATGCTGATGAGGAGAAAGAACCGGCTGGGAAGGAAACAGATGGAAATGCGGCTGGCGGCATTGGGGGAAACTGGCCGAACGAACTGGCAGCAACTACGCCGGAAGATGCAGCTGCAGCAGAAAAGCAAACCGAAGATGCGAAAAGCAGCGATTCCGGACAGAAACAGCTGGAAGGGCAGGAGAAGGAAAAAACAGAACCGATGAAACCGGAGGATTTGATTCCGTCAGACAGCGCCAGGGGTACATATAAAGTACTCAAACACAGCCTTTTTCTGGATTTAGACAATTACAATGTGAAAAAGATTGTCACAGAGTTAAATGACGACGGGACTTTTGTTGCAGAAGATCTGGGTTCCTGGTTAAAAAAGCAGGATGTTTATGATATTTCTGTAGCAGAAGAGGAAGACGGAAACTATAAAAAGCTGTATTATAAGAGCAACCTGGAACATCAGGACAGAGAAGAGTTTTATCCAACGGAAGATACCGCAGGTCTTTACTTTGGATGGCTGGTAAGTGAAGGAGAGACGATTACTTTTACAGACAGCTGCTTTGAGTTCGTAATTTCTGTGGAACCGGATGGAAGTTTCTATACAGAATATGAGACAAGCAGTCTTTCGGAAGAGATGTAGTGGGAGATGGGGCTGTCGGGAATGCAGCTGTCAAACATGATATAGTTTCCAGCTTTGTATGGATATATGATATCTTGTGGATGATAGCAATTTCCCGACAGCCCCGCAATCAGTTTCGTTTAGCGTGTAAGGAGTTGATGCGCATTGTTAAGTATGCAGATATGGAAGACGGCAAAAAAAGTCCGAAGAAAGCGTGTGGCTGCGGTTTTGGCAGCTGTATGCCTGATGGGGATGGGAGTTTTGTTTTTTATGGTGCCATCCGTATCGTATGTTTCTTTGATAGCTGCGGTCAAGGGGCAAGAGAAGCTTTCATGGGATGATTTTTCCAGATTTTCCCACACAGATATTGGCAGCGGGCGGTATGTATTTGAATATTCTCTGGCAGGAGGCTCCTGTTTATATCTGAGTGGTTCTAATCTGGATTTGCCGCCGGAGAATATTTATATGGTCCGCAGAGATGGAGTGACAAGTGTTTTAAAGTAATTCAGAATTTCTGGTAATTAAGACAACATATCCGCTCATAAGGTGGAGTAAGGAAATTTATCAGGGTGAGGCTTTGAAGAAAAAAATCGAGCTGGGGATGGCGGTTGTGCTGCTGCTTTCGGCAGCTGTATTGTCAAGGAAAGAGGCAGTGATTATGGCGGAAAGCAGCGCGGTGAAAGCAGTGAATGAGAACTGTATTGTGGTGGATGCCGGACATGGCGGGGATGATCCGGGAAAAATCGGGATTAACGGAACGCTGGAAAAGGATATTAACCTGACGATTGCCCATAAGCTGAAGGTTCTGCTCGAAAGCCAGGGATATGAAGTGGTTATGACTCGCAGCACCGGGGATGGTTTGTATCAGCCGGGAACGAAAAATATGAAGGTGGAGGATATGCAAAACCGCTGCAGGATTATTACTGAGGCTATGCCGGTATTTACGGTAAGCATACATCAGAACAGCTATCCGGAGGAATATGTGAAAGGCGCGCAGGTTTTCTACTATGGACAGTCCGAAGAAGGAGAGAAGCTTGCGAAAAAAATCCAGAGCAGCCTTGCAGCGCATCTGGACCCGGAAAATCACAGGGCGGAAAAGGCAAATGAGAGCTATTATCTGCTGAAAAAGACGCCGACGCCAACCGTAATTGTGGAATGCGGCTTCTTAAGCAACAGCAGCGAAGCAGAGCTTTTGAATACGGAAGACTATCAGGATAAAGTCGCCTGGGCGGTTATGATTGGGATACTGCAGTACCTGAACGATACGCCAGAGCAGCAGCCGGCGCCAGGTAACGGGCAGGCAGCGGGGGAAGAAATTGCGCTGCAGAAGCCGGGGAAGCTTTGGGAGGCTGCCTGAAACGGGCATTACAGATGAAGGGTTGCCAGGAAAACACATGCAAATGAGTTTCCCTGGCAAAAATGCCGGACTGCATAAACAGTCCGGCGGGAACTATGTTCGGGTCTTTTTCATTCTATTCCGAAAGCTCTAACTCCGCAAATTTTTCAAACTGATTCTGCATCGCATACCCGGTAATCTTCGTAGGGCAGGCGATATAAAAACTGTCGTCAATGTAGAGACCCCGAATCGCATCATAGGAAATATATTCATACTCCGGAAGTGTTTCATGGAGTTTTTGGGTAAAACGGCCATTTTCCCAGGAAAATAAATCGTAGTAGGGGATGCATTCACTGCCATATTCTGCGCAGAATCCAATCAGGTTTTTCTTTGGGTCCGCAAGAACGCACTTGTAATGATACAGTCCTGGGGAGTACAGGCAGTCCTTTAAAACAATGCTGTCAATTACGTTTAATTCTCTGGGATTGGAAATGTCGAACATAACCAGTTTCAGGCCTTTTCGTATGCCGGATTCCGGATCGGTTTCATAGCCAAGCCCAAGGAGTGTCCCATTTTCCCAGAAATGGAGGTATTCAGAAAAACCAGTGATTTCCAGCTGTCCAAGGAGTACAGGGTTGGACATATCAGTCAGATCTACGGCAAACAGGGGATCGGTATTCCGGTATGTGATAAAATAGGCAGTATTTCCAAGATATCTGGCGGCGTAAATTTCTTCATTCTTTGCAATGCCAGTCAGGGAACCGGTGAGTTTCAGGTTCTTGTCAAACAAATAAAGCTGATTATCTGTGACGCCTGCGTTATCCATATATGTCGTGAGCACCCGCAGGGCGCCGTCTGATTCGTTGATGGCAAACGTATCGTAGACTGCGCCTTTGACAGTGGCGGCATTTACTGCGTCAATATTCCCGTTGTTTATGGAAAACTTGGCAATCTGGCATATAAGGCCTGCATTGCCGGACTGGGAATGATACAGGTAAATGGAATCGGTTCCGACATAGATATCTGCATAGCTGTGCAGGATCATAATCATATCTTTGGGCTGTTCCATTTCAGCGGTGTCGAAAGAGGACAGGATCAGCCCTTCATTTCCCTCTTCGGATGTATAGATATGATCGTAAGGAATCTCTTTGCCGTTGACACAGGGGATAATGCCCTTTTGGGACGTATCATCATAGGAAGTTGCAGCAGCAAGGGTTTTCTGCGTGAACAGATAAATCATATCCCCGATTTTGCGGGAAGTCTGGTAATAGCCATCCTGGGAAGCAGTCTGGGTCAGTCTGGGGCTGGCGGGGTCTGAGATGTCGTAAGCATAGATTATAGTGGAGTAACGGTAATCTTCCCGGACAGAGTCACAGAGTTTATACTCTTCCAGAGGGATAAAGCCCCTTGTGTCAGAATCATCTGCAGAATAAATGGATTCTTCCGATGTTTCCGGAACCGGAGTCTGGTTTTCCAAAGTAGTTTCATAGCACTCAGCCACCACAAAAAGCATCGCTTCATCTACATAAAATTCCAGAATACGGTCAGCGGCGCCCAGCTTTGGACTCACAGCGCCTGCAAGCGTCAGCCCTCCGTCTGCAGTATCGGCAATTGTGATTTTTGCTCCGGTGAGCGTGTAGATGTATCTGCCGTCCGTTTTGATGGTATCGCTTTCATCGACGCCTTCGGTCTGCAGGTTGGTAGCAGAGTAGGAGGCTTCTTTTTTGGAGAGTGAGGAAGCCGCCATATCGGAAGAATTTTCGGCGCTCGCAGAGTCGTCGCTTACATCAAAAGAAGATGCGCCGCTGGAAGAACCGTCTTCCTCAATGCCTTCCGTATAAGCGGTGCCATCTCTAAATTTGGCTGCTTCCCGGACGGCGTTGGATTGCAGGACATCATAAACCTGGTCATAGCTTTTGGCTACAGTATAAAGAGTTCCGGCATCCTGCTTTGGCTGATTGGCAGAATCTATGTCGGATGTCCCAGCCGTTTCTGCTGTTCCTTCGTTTTCGCCAGAGGTATCCCCGGAGGACGTTTCTCTATTACTGTCGGATGACAAAGCGGTATCCGCATTTTCTGCGTACAGAGAGACGATTTGCCCCGGCTGGGTTAAATTCATCTGATAAGAAACTGCAGATAAAATCCCGCACAACAGAAGAACAGCTGCGGCGGAGACAGCCCGTCTGGCTGACAAACGGAGGTGTTTCTGAGGTTTCGTTGGAGTATTTAGTTTTGCACTCACATATTCGGGAGCGAGGGAATCCGGTATTTGAATTTCTTCAGCGGATTTCCTGATTTCATTTAATAATTCCTGTTCTGTCATATACTCACCTTTCCTTTGAGGGGTATCCTTATTATTGCCGAATGGCAAAGAGGTATCCCGTGAGGGGTATCCTTATTATTGCCGAACGGGCGCTTCCAGCTGGTCAGAAAGTTTTTTCAGCGCGCGGCTTTCTTTGGAGCGCACCGTATTTGCGTTCATATGGAGGATTTCTGCGATTTCCGTACTGGAATATCCGGCGAAGATATGCATACTGATGATCAGGCGTTCTTCGTCGCTGAGCCGGAAAAATTGTCGCCGCAGGTCCATATAAACAGCGATGTTGCCCATACTGCCCTCATCCGGGATATCCCGGAGAAGCTCTTCAGGCAGCGTTGCTATTTCCTGAAAACGTTTTTTACATTTCACAGACAGGATTTTAAAAATCCATGACGAAAAGGATTCTTCCTGGCGAAGCTTTCGGATGGATGTAAACGCATCTGTAACCGTTTCACTGACGGCATCCTCCGCATCTGTGGGATTTTTCAGGGTGTAAAGGGCGAAACGGTACAAATCGGCATAGATATCACGGTATAATTCCGCGAATGCCGCCGCATCACCAAGTTTTGCTTTTTTTATCTGCTGCAGATTTTGTTTCATATATTCCCCCACATTGAATTTACGCTGTTGACTGGTGATATATATAAGTGTGGTATTTGCTGCAAATTGTTGCAACGAAAAAAAGAAAAATTTTTAAAAAAATTTCTTGACGTGAAAATAGGTATTTGATAAAATAATTAGAGTGACTGAATACGGCGACATAGCCAAGGGGTAAGGCACGGGTCTGCAACACCCTTATCATCGGTTCAAATCCGATTGTCGCCTCTGAGAAAGCCTCGAAAACTTTGGTTTTCGGGGCTTTTGTTATATTTTGTGCCCTGGCGCAGAAGGGCGGATCAGATGCCCTTATGCTTTTGGGCACGAGAAGTAGTTTGATTCAATCAAAAGTTTCTGATGCCCATAAAGAATGCTGAAATTCAAGCTGAAGATTTTTTAATTCGTTTATCCGTTCGGCAATCATGCTTAAATACGTTTCTGCTGTATAGCCCATACGAATTTCTTTGTCTGTACATCCTCTGAAATGGGACAATATATTGATCACGGATGGTATATTTAAAACAAAATAGTTTACAAAAACTTTTGGATAATAATCTGCATCTTTATAATCCTTTATCACGTCCCTGACTAGTTGTTTCATCTGGATAAAAGACTCCTCATTCCATTCACCGGCATGTGTGCGGATATACAGGAGTAATTCTTCATCTGATATCTTATAGTTATAGAAATTTTTTAAGCTTTCTTTCATCTTATAAGCGTTCCTTTCTGGTACATCCTTTTTTAAATATCTATTTCCTGTTTTGAGCGCTCAATCAGGTTGTTTTTCTGATACATAAGCAACGGCTCTCCACAATAGCCTGTTTTCTTCATTCTTGTTTCATTAATATTAATAGTATTATAACGGCTGGTGTATGCAGCTTGCAACAATATTCGCATGGAAATAACAGCGACAACGCAAGATGTAACAGCAAAGCAGAAAACTTTTTCCTGTGAAAAAATAAAACCTGACATAAGATGTCAGGATATATGTGCTATATTCAATACAGTAACAGAACAACAGCAACTATAAAACACATTAAAAACGGAGGTAAGAAGTATGAACGAGATGAACCAAACATTTTGCCAGAGCTGCGGTATGCCTTTAGGAGAAACGGACGAGCTGTATGGTACAAATGCCGATGGCAGCAAACATAAGGAGTATTGCAGATATTGCTTTGAAAACGGCGCGTTTACCTTTCAGGGTACCATGGAAGAAATGATTGAGCTGTGTGTGCCCAATATGGCCGCCGCGAACCCAAATATGACAGAAGAGGAAGCCAGAACAGGAATGCTGGAATGGTTTCCGACCTTAAAGCGCTGGAAGTAGGTTTTTTCCGTTTTCAGCAACTTTTGCAATCTATACAACAAACCGCCCAATGTATTTTTTTCCTGAAATTATTTATAATCATAATAGAAATTAAAAACAGGCATTCACAGGAAAGGAAGGGTATTTTTTGTATGGAAATGACATTGAGATGGTATGGATCGAAGTTTGACACAGTTACATTAAAACAGATCCGTCAGATTCCAGGGGTAACAGGGGTAATTACTACATTGTATGACACGGCGCCGGGAGAAGTCTGGAGCCGGGAGCGGATTCGGGCGCTGAAAGATGAAGTGGAGGCGGCAGGGCTTCACATTGCGGGAATTGAAAGCGTGAATATCCACGATGCGATAAAAACAGGCGCACCGGAGCGGGAGCAGTATATTGCAAATTATATTGAAACGCTGGAGAATCTTGGAAAAGAAGATATTCATCTGGTCTGCTATAATTTTATGCCAGTATTTGACTGGACCAGAACAGAGCTTGCAAGGATGCGGCCGGATGGCTCGACCGTACTTGCCTATACCCAGAAAGCAGTAGACGCTCTGGATCCGGAGAAAATGTTTGAATCGATTGCAGGGGATATGAACGGAACCGTTATGCCGGGCTGGGAGCCGGAGCGTATGGAGCATGTAAAAGAACTGTTTGCAATGTATCAGGAAATAGATGATGAAAAACTGTTTGCAAATCTAAAATATTTCCTGGAAAAAATCATGCCCGTCTGCGATCAGTATGATATTAACATGGCAATTCACCCGGACGATCCGGCATGGAGCGTATTTGGCTTGCCGAGAATTATTATCAATAAGAAAAATATCCTGCGCATGATGGAAATGGTGGACAATCCGCACAATGGCGTCACCTTCTGTTCCGGCTCTTATGGAACCAATCTGGAAAACGATCTGCCGGATATGATTCGTTCCCTGAAAGGAAGAATCCATTTTGCCCATGTGCGTAACCTGAAATTTAACTCGCCGGACGATTTTGAAGAGGCGGCACATCTTTCTTCTGACGGAACCTTTGATATGTACGAAATTATGAAGGCCCTTTATGATATTGGTTTTACCGGCCCAATCCGTCCGGATCACGGACGTATGATCTGGGATGAAGTGGCGATGCCCGGATATGGGTTGTATGACAGGGCTTTGGGTGCGGCGTATCTGAACGGTCTTTGGGAAGCAATTTCAAAAAGCACGAGATAGGAGGAAACGAGGAAACGATGAAATTAGATCAGAATGGAATAGAGAACCGGGCGCAGTGGGAACAGGCCGGATATAAGCTCCCCAAATTTGACCGGGCAGCAGTTGCAAAAGCCACAAAAGAACATCCTTTCTGGATTCACTTTGGAGCCGGGAACCTGTTCCGGGCATTTCAGGCAAATGTGGTACAGAAGCTTTTAAATCAGGGAAAACTGGACAGAGGACTGATTGTAGCGGAGGGCTATGACTATGAAATTGTAGAAAAAATGAACCATCCGCATAACGATTACTCAATTCTTGTCACGCTAAAAGCAGACGGGACAGTGGAAAAAACCGTTGTGGGCAGCGTGATGGAATCGCTGGCGCTAGATTCTGAGAATGAGACAGAATATCATCGGCTGAAAGAGATTTTCTGCAAAGATTCCCTGCAGATGGCTTCGTTTACGATTACAGAAAAAGGATACAGCCTGGTAAATGGAAAAGGTGAGACACTTCCAGCAGTGGAGCAGGATTTTAAAAACGGCCCGAAGAAACCTATGAGCTATATTGGAAAAGTGGCGTCTCTTTTGTATGCACGCTACAAAGACGGCGAAAAACCGATAGCCATGGTCAGCATGGACAACTGCTCCCACAACGGGGACAAGCTGTATGCGGCAATCCATACGTTTGCGGAACAATGGACGGAACATAAGCTGGCGGACGCGGGATTTCTGGCTTATGTTGAGAACAAAGAGAAGGTATCGTTTCCCTGGACGATGATTGATAAAATTACGCCGCGGCCAGATGATTCTATAGAAGCGATTTTGAAAAAAGACGGTGTGGAGGAACTGGAGCCTGTTGTTACCTCTAAGAATAGCTATGTGGCGCCGTTTGTCAATGCGGAGGAATGCGAATATCTGGTGATTGAAGACGCGTTTCCAAATGGCAGGCCAGAGCTGGAACAGGGCGGCCTGATGTTTACCTCACGGGAGACGGTGGATAAAGTAGAGAGAATGAAGGTCTGTACCTGTTTAAATCCGCTGCATACGGCGCTGGCGGTGTTTGGCTGCCTGCTTGGATATCAGCTGATTTCTGCGGAAATGAAAGATACTACGTTAAAGAAGCTGATAGAAGAAATCGGATATACAGAAGGGCTTCCGGTTGTGGTAAATCCCGGAGTGCTGGACCCGAAAGAGTTTATTGATACCGTGATCAATGTCCGGATTCCCAACCCCTTTATGCCGGATACGCCCCAGAGGATTGCAACGGATACATCGCAGAAGCTGGCGATCCGGTATGGTGAGACGATAAAGGCATACCTGGCTTCCGACAGCCTGAATGTGGCGGATTTAAAACGAATCCCACTGGTGTTCGCGGGCTGGCTCAGATATCTGATGGCTGTGGATGATAACGGAAACGCGTTTGAACTGAGCCCGGACCCGCTGCTGGATACGGTGCGTCCTTATGTTGCAGGCGTCAGACTGGGTGAGGCAGTGGATGTGGAGGCTTTGAAACCGGTGCTGAGCAATACCAAGATTTTTGGAGTGGATTTGTATGAAGTCGGCATGGCGGATCTGGTGTGCAGGTATTTTACAGAAATGTGCGCCGGGACAGGAGCGGTGCGGGCGACGTTAGAGAAGTATGTATAGTTTGTAATGATAAGAGATTTTGTGGTGAGAACCCCCGGAGCAGTTGGCCGGGGGATTTTTGTATGCGTGACGAGCTGGTGAAAGTCTAGCCACGGGTATTTACCGCCAAGTGTAGCGGAGCAGAGGCCAGAAAATCAAATGGTTCTTCAGCAAAAAAGGGAATTGTTACGGTATCTGCATCTGGAACGGTAAAAGCAAAGAAAGCCGGAAAAACCACTATAACAGCCAAAACAGAAAGCAACCATAAAAGTCACGGTAAAATAATCTGTGTATATTGACAAAACAGGTTCCACTGCCTATAATAATCCTAATTCAAAAGTGAAAGCGATGATAAGAACAAGTAGCGGCAGACAGACGCATACAGAAAGCGGCCGGTGGATGAGAGGCACATGAAGAGTCTGCTGTGAATACCTCTTTGAGCTTCACACCGAATGCTTCGGTTAGTAGGCTGTGACGGAGTTGCGCACGTTAAAGCGCAGAGGTATAGAACGCAGCGGAGGTATCCGCCTGCTGCAATAGTACCCAAAGAGGCAGTTTGTGCGAGCAGACTGTGAATAAAGGTGGTAACACGAAAGCATGGCCTTCGTCCTTTGACAGGACGGAGGCTTTATCTTTTTGGATGCGCACTGCGTATGCGGATTCCGTAACCGTGAAGCCGGAAGGCGGAACGGCTGCCGTCACAGGTAAAAACCAGGTAAATTCAGTTGAGAAAAGGAGAACAATATGCAGTTATATGACGAACTGGTTGCCAGAGGCTTAATTGCCCAGGTAACAGATGAAGAAGAAATCAAGGAACTGATCAACAATGGAAAAGCCGTATTTTACATTGGATTTGACCCGACGGCGGACAGCCTTCATGTGGGGCATTTTATGGCTCTTTGCCTGATGAAGCGTCTGCAGATGGCAGGCAATAAGCCGATTGCGCTGATTGGCGGCGGAACGGCTATGATTGGCGATCCTTCCGGCCGCAGCGATATGCGCCAGATGATGACGCCGGAACTGATACAGCATAATTGTGACTGCTTTAAAGAGCAGATGAGCCGCTTTATTGATTTTTCTGAAGATAAGGCAATGATGGTCAACAACGCGGACTGGCTGATGGATTTGAATTATATTGATGTGCTTCGGGACGTAGGCGCGCATTTTTCCGTCAACCGGATGCTGACAGCCGAGTGCTACAAACAGCGGATGGAAAAAGGGCTCAGCTTCCTGGAGTTTAACTACATGATTATGCAGAGCTACGATTTTTATGTATTGTATCAGAAGTACGGCTGCAATATGCAGTTTGGCGGGGATGATCAGTGGAGCAATATGCTTGG
Source organism: uncultured Lachnospiraceae bacterium (assembly GCA_910588565.1). Classification (GTDB taxonomy): domain Bacteria; phylum Bacillota; class Clostridia; order Lachnospirales; family Lachnospiraceae; genus Roseburia_B. The sequence continues at coordinate 73,211 of CAJUPF010000001.1, read as the reverse complement.
CGGCACAGAATTAATCCGCCGTAAGCTGGGCAAAGACGCGTTTGCAATGACGATTAATCTGCTGTTAAATTCAGAAGGCAAAAAAATGGGCAAAACCCAGTCCGGCGCCGTATGGTTAGACCCGAAGAAAACGTCGCCTTATGATTTTTACCAGTACTGGCGAAACGTCGCCGATGCCGATGTGCTGAAATGTATAAAAATGCTTACATTCCTTCCCTTAGAGGAAATCAATGCCATGGAATCCTGGGAAGGCAGCCAGCTGAACCAGGCAAAAGAGATTCTGGCATTTGAACTGACCAAACTGGTGCATGGCGAAGAGGAAGCGAAAAAAGCTGAGGAAAGCGCAAAAGCCTTGTTTTCCGGCGGAAATGCCGCGGAAATGCCGACTGCGGTGATTACAGAAGAGAACCTGCGGGACGGCTCTATTGACATTCTGGGCCTTCTGGTCAGTTCCTCTTTGGCAGCATCCCGTGCGGAAGCGCGCCGGAACGTAGAACAAGGCGGTGTAACCGTCAACGGAGAAAAAGTGACGGATATCCGGAAATCGTATACGCCGGAGGAGATTCTGGCAGGAGATTTTGTATTAAAACGCGGGAAAAAGAAGTTCTGTAAGGTTATCTTTCAGTAAGGAACACGCCGATATAGGATATAACGATATATACGGCTGCTTTATCTGACAAAGAGCCGTACAGGCAGAGTATCCGGGGGGTATTTTTACGGGTCAAAAACGGGCATTTCCTGCGCGTTTTGCGACAGCATGATAACTATCCGGATCATAAACGGGGGTGCTTGCATGAATATAACATTGGACAAAAGCGCAGTATTTGCATCGAATTATCATGTTGTAACGGGAAAACGGAAGAAATCCGCGGATAAAAAGGAAGAGCTGACCCAGGAACAGGTTATGATCAACCAGTTTAAGGAGCAGCATTCCAGGGAAAATACAAAATCTTCGGATATTTATAGTAAATTTCGCGCCGGAAAAAAGCTGACGCCGGAGGAGCTGGAATATCTGGCAAAAGAATCACCGGAGCTTTACAAGCAAATCAAAGAAATTATGATGGAACGCCAGGCAATGGAAGAACAGATGGAAGCGGCGGAATCCAAAGAAGAAGTTGCGTCCATTCACCTGAATCAGGTTATGAATATCAAACAGACCATGGGCACAGGAGAAGAAGCAGAGCGGCAGGCGGAAAAGACCATGGCAAGGGTGAATCAGACGGGCGCGGCTTTGAAAGAATATATGGCAACCGCGGAATATAAGGAAAAAGAAGACGCCAAATCCAGAGCCGAAGAACTGCGGGAGCAGCTAGAGGAACTGGAACGTCAGCAGGAGGCATTTCGGGACAGGATTGCGGAGAAACAAGAAGAGGAAGCAGAAGCCGTTTCGGAAGAAACAGAAGAAGCTGCCTCCGGGAGTTCCTCTGCAACTTTCGGGGAATACGGGTCATCCGAAGAACAAATCATTTCTGGTTCCGGCGCGGCTTCTAAGCCATCTGATGACGGGGAACAGGAGCTGGCGGAAGAATCGCCGGAGCGTATGTCAACGGATGACGGCAAAGAAAAAGCCGGAATCAGACGCCGGAGAAAGAAGAAGCATGCGCCGCTTCCGGATGAGAAGGCGTTTCGTATCGCAGCCGCCGACTACAAAGAATTGCGCCAGAAAGTACGGGAACTGTACCATACGGAGCGAAATGCGGTTCTGAAAAGTGCGGACAGCGCAAAGAGTGAGCATACGGGAATCGATGTGTCCCTGTAAGCTTTGCTGTTTAAAATGCCGGAATTTTGTGAGGGCCAAAGCTTAGCCCTAACAAGATTCCGGCATTTTGATCCAGTTACATACTTTCCACTTTTTTTCGTAATTCCAGCATCTGCCGATCCATGGTACTGATGACGTTAGAATAATTTTTCAGTTCGGTTTCTGCTTTTTTCATTTTTTCCGGACTTTTTTTATAACAGATCTGATTGTCCACACCGGCCCAGAAATCCATTGCCACGGTTCGGATTTGGATTTCCACGCGCTGAAATTCTTCTGTTTCCTTATAGATAAGAGGAACGTCAAAAATCAGGTGAAGGCTTTGATAGCCGCTTTTTTTGGGATATTTAATGTAATCTTTTTCCTTGATCAGATGAAAATCCATCTGTTGTTTTAATAGTTCCGCAATTTTATAGACATCATCGCTGTAAAGGCATACAACACGGAGCCCTATAATATCATTCAGCTTTCCGGCGGCGTTTTCATATGTAACCTTATAGCCTTTTTTAATTAATTTTCGGGCAATGCTGTCAGGCTTTTTGACGCGGTGATCTATTTTCTGCATAATTGTGCGTTTATATTTTGAAGACAATTCCAAATCGATCATTTTAAGCTTAAATTCGATATTCTGAATCATCCAGTCTTTTTTCAAAAGAAATTCCGGATCTGTTAGCTTCCGGCTTAAAAGTTCTGTATCCATGAAATCCTTCCTTTATTGAAATTTTGGTAACAGTTTAGCCTGCGACGGTGCGCTTGCTGCGCAGTCTGCAGCCGCTGCAGCAGAATTGCCAGGAATCCGGCTCCTTTGCCGCAGGGCGCTAAACGTCCGGGGGACGTTTGCTTAGTGCCGACCGGAGTGGAACGCAGACAACTTTAAATGGGCCGGATTTTGTAACTGTGAAGCCGGAAGGCGGAACGGTTACAAATTTTGGCCCCATTATCATATATATGTGGAAATCAGAAAATTATGCATAGAAATTAAGGTGAAAAATCACTCACTTTTACATGCAGACTGGCGGGAGGTAATAGATTCAAGCATTTCTCCCAGGGTTTTCAAATCGGCGGAAAGAATCTCAAGCTCTTTTTGGCTGAGGCATTCTGAAAGCATACAGGCAATGGTGGATAATACATAAAGCGAGGAGCAGTAATTGGACATAAGCGACCTGATACTGTATTTTCTATATTATATGCAGAAAAAAAGAGAATGCTACTTATACGAAGAATAGAATGACCCGATGCCGGACATTTCCGGCCGCGGCATCGGCGGGTTTCGTTAATCTTTTGATTTGGCTTTTGACAGCGCCAGAGAAAATTCGGTTAGAATGCGTATGGCAGAGGAACGCTCACTGCTGTCCATTTGTTTAAGTAATTCAAGGATTGTGTCGCATTCAAAACCGTTTTTATTGCCAAAAATCAGGTAATCGGCAGAAATGTTGGCGCCCTGGCAGATTTTATAGATTGTTTTGGAAGTGATGCTCTTTTTGCCGTTTTCCACGGCGCTTAAGAAACTGTCAGAAATGTTACAGAGATCGCTGAATTGCTCTCTTGTCATCTGCATAGCCTCTCTGATTTCCCGGATTCTAAGTCCTACGGACAGATTGAAGTCTTTTTCTATATCCATATCCTTCTCCTTTGCGAAAATAGTATAAGAGTTTTAAATATAGGCTATACAAGAAATTCTGAATGTTACATATTCTATAGAATATATTAATAAGTTCCATTGAGTTGACAGAAAGACGGTGAGCTGTTATAATCACAAGTGCTACAAATGGTAAAAATTAGAAAAGAAAAGGAGATGTTTCAATGAAAAGACAGGTTTTAAAATCCATACTCTGTCTTACCCTTTCGGCAGCGATGGTATTTGGCGAAGCGGGGGCAGTATTGGCAGAAACAGAGAACGTATCTGTTGAAGCAGCAGAAGAGGCAGCAGTAGCAGAAGAGGCAGCAGTAGCAGAAGAGACACAGCCGGAGACCGGAGTTGTCCAAAACGAGGGGGAATCTGAAGCAGAAAATACAGAAGCGGCAGAAGAATCAGCGATCCCGGCAGCAGAACCAGAGGCTGCGGCAAAAGAAGATACAGAAGCAGTGGAGACACCGGAAGCAGAAGATACAGAAGCAGTGGAGACGCCGGCGGCAGAAGACACAGAAGCAGTGGAAGCGCCGGAAGCGGAAGACACAGAAACAGTGGAAGCGCCGGCAGCAGAGGAAGCGGATGAAGATATTGACGCAGTGGGCGCTAAGATTGTAAGCCCTTATACTTTGACAGCTGTTACAGGTTTTGTATATGATGCGTCCACAAAAGTTTTGTCATGGAATAAGGCGCCCAATGCATCAGGTTATAAATATGAGATTACCAATGCAGATGGCGCTTATGATGATGGCAGCACGTCAAATCTGTACCTCAATCTGAATAACTGGGGCTTTACAGCTGACAAGCCATATACAATAAGAGTATGCGCTGTAAATTATGCTGAATTATACCAGGTAGCGACAGGCATAACAGGACATTTCGGATCTCATCTGAATGAAGCGACTGGTAAAGAGGTTTATGGTATTTGGAGCGACGGGGTGTATGATGCGGCCTCCGATACATACAAATACAAGCTTTTGTATGAATCGGGAAAAGACTATGATGTGACAGATTCCAAGGAGACGCTTACTTCTAATGGAACAACTACGACATATACACTGTATAAGTATCCGGCTTCCACAAGCTGGTCAGAATACAAAGTGACTCCGAACACAACGGCAGAGGCAAATGCAAGAAAGACCACCATCACAGCTTTGTCAGGGGTTGCGTTAAAAGAGATTAATTCCGGATATGCAGTATTTGCAGTTACGCCATCAAAAGTCCGGGAATGGGAATCTGTACGATATACTTTTTCCAATAACGCCGCATTTCAAAGTGATGAAGAGAAACAGTTTTTTGTATCCGGTGAAAATACGGTAGGTGAGAGTATGGAATTTTCCATATCGTTACACAGTTTTAATCCTGGAGATACAATTTATGTAAAAGCCAGAACTTACAATTCCAGTTATGAACTGAAAGCAGGGCAGACAGACGAGAACCGTTACAGTGCGCCGGTATCAGCGACTTATAAAGTGCCGAAGGCAGAGATGTCTGTAATTGGCACTGTTGTGACAGCAAGCAGCATCCGCCTGGAGCCGGCAGCAATAAATGGAAACGTGACAGGGTTTGAATATCAGAGAAAGAATGGCAAGAAGTGGACTTCTATTGCAAAACAGAGCAGTGATTATACTGACAGCGGATTAAAGGCGGATACCAAATATACCTATCGTGTCCGCGGCTACTCCTTTAATGAAATAACAAAGAAGACGACCTATACGGACTGGAAACAGGTAAGCGCATATACCTGGGGAGCAGCTTTAAATCTGAAAGCTTCTGCAGCAAGCGCAACTTCTGTTAAACTGACCTGGTCAAAGGTTTCCAAAGCACAGGGATATGAAATCTATCGTTATGATATGCCAAGCAGTGGATATACTCTGGAAAAAGGCGAATGGAAAGAATATTTTGACAAAGCGACTCTGGTTAAAACCATTAAAAAAGCAAAAACCAAATCCTATACAGACAAGAAGCTGACAAAAGGAAGTTCTTATGGCTATCTGGTACGCGCGTATCGGACTGTGGGTAAGAACAAGATTTACATTGATGAGTATGCATCCGTTACTCTGGCTGCAAAGGGGACGATTAGCGGATTGATTCAGTATTACAATACTTCCGGTAAGTTAGTGGTGAAGTGGAACAAAGGAACGGGGATTTCGGGATACAAAGTGGAAAAGAAAGATCCGGCAACTGGAAAATGGGTGTCTTACAAGAACCTTAAGAAAGCAGCGACAACAATTACCCTCCCACAGGTAAAAGCAGGCAATGCAGATGTTACGTACCGAATCAGAAGCTATAGCGGAAAAAATATTTACGCTGCTACGGACGACATTATTGTAGAACCCAAACTGGCAGCGGTAAAGAATGTCAAAGCAGTCAAGACGGCGGACGGCATCAAGGTAACCTGGAACAAAGTTGCGGGAGCTGATTATTACAGAGTAATCCGCACAACAAAAGAAGCGAGTGTATATAATAAGACGACAAAGACATATGGCAGCATTTACGGTGAGACCGTATCAGAAGCCGTTTATGATGTATCCTCCTCAAGCGACCTGGCTAAAAAATCACAGGAAAAGGTAAGCGGTACGGTATATGAGAGAATAAGGATTTCATTCAGTGACGCGGCTTATGAAGCGGGGAACAGATCTTATACATTAGACGGAAAAGAGTATTATGTATATAAAGGATGGGACGATGATGACAACCCATACTACTATATTAATAAAGAAATTACTTATTCAGCTACTTCGTATGCATACGATCCAAACCTGAAGATAAGTGGAAGCGAGCTGTATAATAGCATTACAAGCTATGAGACAGAGCAGATTAAGGGCACAAGCGTAGTAGATAAAGAAATTACGGTTAAGAAATTAGTTTTAAAAGAAGACGATCCGACTTACAATAAAACAAATGATCCGGAGTATGCCAGTGAAGCCGACGAATACGTGGGACAGTATGGCGAATATATGAAGAATGCAGACGGTTCCCTGAAGACACAGACTGTAACAAAAGTAGAAGGGCCGGGAGCAGGAAATGTATATTACTATTATGTAATCGCCTATGCAAAAGCATCCAGCGGCGCCAATGAAAACAGCAATATTGCACAAAGCATGGGCTGCACCAAGGGCGCAGAAGTTGCTTATACTGCAAAAACCGCAAAAGCAGCTAAGCTTTCTTCTGTAAAAAGTTCTAAGAAAGCAAGCGTAACCATTACAGCTAAAAAAGTAAAAGGTGCGAAAGGATATGCGATTTACCGTTCTACAAAGCAAAAAGGTACTTATATAAAGGTTGGAACAAGCACAAGCACAAAGTATACGGATACAAACGTAGTTGGAGGCAAGACCTATTATTATAAGGTAGCTTCTTATGTAGTAAGTGAAAGTGGAGCTTATGTATACTCCAAACTTTCCTCTGCGAAAAAGGTGAAAGTAAAAAAATAGTGTACAATAAGCATAAGTGATAACAGCGGAATCCGGCTCATCACAAACTTTTTCTGGAGCCTTTGGATAAATGTTGACAGCATTTATTTTGGAAGAAAACAGAACGAAGTGTGGGTGAGCCGGATTTTTTTGCGGCAGGAAAAGGCAAATAATTAGAGAAAGGAGATTGTTATGAAAAAAGCAGGAAAAGCGCTGGCGCTGGTTTTATTGGTCTTACTGGCATTGGGGCAGTGTGTCAATGTGTCGGCGGGTACAAAATCAGCTTCAAAGAAATATGAAGTAAAATTAAACAAGACCATATATACGATGAAAAAAGGAAAAACAGTAAAGCTGAAAGCAACCCTGAACAAGGCGGCAAAAGGGAAAAAAGTAGTATGGTCATCCAGTAATAAAAAAATTGCAGCTGTAAATGCAGCAGGTAAAGTTACAGCAAAGAAAAAAGGAAAAGCGACCATTACTGCAAAGATTAAAGGGACAAAAGTAAAAGCTAACTGCAAAATTACAGTTGGAACGCCGGTCAGCAGCATTAAATTAGCGCAAAAGGCAGTAGCGTTGGAACCAGGAGTGACTTTTAAGCTTAAAGCTACATTGTCCCCCAAAAAGCCCTCGAATAAAAAGATAACATTTGCGTCCAGTAATAAACAAATTGTATCAGTATCTTCCAAAGGACTTCTCACAGCAAAAAAAGAAGGAAGCGCTAAAATTACAGTGGCGGCCATGGATGGCAGCGGTAAAAAAGCGGCCTGTAAAGTGACTGTTTCAAAAAAGAAAATCGCAGTCACCAGCATAAAACTTAATGCAGCAAATGCCAGTCTTGAACCTGGGCAGACGAAACAGCTGACTGCTTCTGTAAATCCGACGAATGCGACAGATACATCGCTTCAGTGGTCTTCTACAAATGCGGGAGTAGTTACAGTCAGCCAGACAGGGCTGCTGCAGGCATCCGGTGAAGGCACGGCTACTGTTTACGCAGCGGCTGCAAATGGCATCCGCGCAGCCTGCAGTATCAAAGTTTCCTATAACGGTGAAGTAACGAATCAGACAGAGCTGAACCATGCATTGTCCAGCAAAATGGTTACGCATATTAAGTATACTTCAAATAAAGCGGAACATATTGTGATTCCGGAAGGCGATTACAGCACAAAAACGATCGAAATCCATGCGCCGAATGCAGAAGTGACCAATAATGGGCGTTTTTCAAAAGTCACAATTTATGCGATTGCCCAAAATACCTATACGGAAAATGCCAATAACGTCATTGAGTTTTATGCTCTGGAGGGGCGCATTGTGATTGGCGCAAGAGGAATTGCTGCCATTCATCTTTCCCATACCGGTAATCAGAATTTCAGCCTGGAAAACAATGGTGCAGTCCGTGATCTGCAGGTTCTGGCAAAGACATTCCTGACAATCAGCGGCCAGAACACGGTTCCGGTTTCTCTGCGTTCCGGTGCAGCCGGTTCCAGAATTGTGACGGAGGCAGAACTGGCAATCCGTGCTTCTGCCAAATGGGATATGCTCGTTCTTCCAGGTGCGGAAAATACAAAAGCGACAATTGATAACCAGAACTGTATGCCAAACATCGAAGGAATCGGGTGCATTCCGGTTACGGTCAGCGAAGACAGCGATATTGTCAATGTTCCCGCACAAAAGACTGAGGATGCCGGAATCAGCCAGAAAGTGACAGTATCGGGCAACATTCAGGAGTATGCTTTGGCAGAAGTGACTGCCAGCACAACAGAGGAACCTTCCGCCGGAACAGACAAGGACTATCAGGTACAAAATCAGCCGTCTGCACAGACTGCCATTTATATGCTGCCATATGAGATATCGAACAGCGGTCTGAATACAGAAAATTATGCGAATTATATTGCGGGCACAGAAGCGGCTGCAGTTACAGATGCGAACGGAAACTATAATATACCGGATGTGCTGGTTGGTAATTATTGGCTGATTGTAAAAAAAGAGAATTTCCAGCCAGTAATACAAAATCTGTTTATTACCAGTTTCCATACAGAAACATATGCCAATAGCCAGATTGACTTACTGAGCGATACATTCGCAGACATCCCCAATGCTCCAGAAATATCCGGTACGATTGTAGACGGTTTAACAGGCGGAGCTGTAAATGCAGCGGAAATGATTGTAAAATTAAGAACCGGAAGCGGAAACATTGTCGGTACAGTAGTAAAGACGGCGGTTACCGATGAAGATGGCAGATATGCCTTTACAGATGTTCCGGCCGGAATTTATACGATAGAAGCGATTGATGTAAGACAGGGACTGCCTGCAGATGCCATCAGATATAATCCGGCAAACACGACAATTGTAGTGGCAGATTCTTTCCTGAACAGCAATAATTACAATCTGATTATGAATCAGCAGATGCAGAGTATTACAGGAACCGGACTGGTGCAGTTTACACTGGAATGGGGAACGGAAGAATCCGGTGCAAGCTCGGATATTGACTCTCACTTGATTGGGCCAAGAGCAGACGCGGAAGGTACGTTTCATGTTTATTATAGCGACAAATCTTATTCGGTCTGGGAGGACGAAGAGGAGTCGGTAATATATGCTGATTTGGATGTGGATGATACAACTTATGAGGGACCGGAACACACAACCATTTATAAAGAGACGCCTGGTATATACAGATTTTATATCCATAATTTTTCAGAAGGCGGCGCCTCCGGAAATATGGAAATGATGGCAAAATCTTCTATAAAAGTTACGATTACGATAGGTTCCAGCACATATACCTATTATTGCCCCAATCAGGCAGGGAATCTGTGGTATGTCTGTGATTACAATTCCATTACCCATACGATTATTTCAAAAAATATCGTAAGCACATTTCCGGAGGATGAGTCATTCATTGGTATGACAGAAGAGGAATTAAACGCCATGTATCTTGAATCCGAGAAAGAAAATGCACTTTTGGAAGCGGATGATTTTGAAAGTTATTTGACCGATTTTAATGACACTCCGAAAAAAACGGAATATCTGGACAAAATTGCAGGATGGAAAAACCAGGTTTCTGTCTTAACGAATTATCAGGAAGCAAGGCAGCTTCGTATGGAAATAGCCAACCTTTATGAGAATATAATGGAAGAAACTGGTTCCGTTGGTATCAGCGCAGATAATTTATACTCTTATAGTATGTCTTCGGTTTTCGATGGAGTGTCTGGCAGACGTTACAGAGTGTTTGACTGTGAAGTTATGTTTGGGGAAGATTTAACAAATCTGAGCGTATACGGCTATTATGAGGGAACCTGCACAATCGATCCGATTGAGAACGCAGCAGATGGATATCGTTATGTCATTCATGTGACATATGAAAACGGATTGGCATGTGATTATAAAGTCAGAGTAATCAATGCGCGGGACCGCATGGAATCTGTGATTCAGAATGAAGTGCGTGACTGCAGGTATGTGCTGGACCTGTATGAAAACTGTGAGGATATCCAAAGCAGCAAAGACGAACTCGAAGAATTTCAATCCAGGGCTTCTGCAATTGCTTCCCAGTCTGAATTTAATGAAATACGCGCCAGGATTGCTGAAATCAGAGAGACGTATGAATCAGAAATCTCAGTTGACAGTGTGCGGGCAGATGGACTGGAAGATTGGTGGACAACAACAGTTGATGAAACAGATGACGATGACGTATTGATTGGAAGAAAATCTGTATTGAGATTAGAACGCGGCGGGGATGTGACAGATACTGATATTTTGAACAAGCTTCAGCTCGAATTTGTATCATATAGCAGCGGAGATGCAGAAACGCTTACATACACCATGACGGAATTAGGCGACGATTCTAATTATCAGGCGCTTTTGAAAATCAAAAACCCGGCAACGGGACATGTGAAGCATATGTATATCAGGATTACGGAATGGTAAATTTCAGACAGCCCGGATTTTTAACAGAAATCCGGGCTGATTTTTTCATCTATCTTCTGGAGGAGGTAAATGCATATTTGCGGCGCGGGGCGAAAGTTTTCCATAACCTTTATCACGTCTGGTTCGTCTAAATTCCACAAGTGGTCATTCATTAATGTGCCAAGATTAAAACGTTTTTCATCAATTATCTTTGGATATGATTCTGCAACAAATTCCCGTAGCTCATTAATTTTACCACTTCCTAGATTTCCTGCGGTAATCCTGCCATGATGATAAAATGTAACCTTATTTTTGAAAATATTTAAATTGTCATCTGCTACAAGCTGAAGTGCATGGTGTGTTTCCTTTTCGTTATCCACTGCTGCACATATTGCTGTTTTTACTTGGTTCGGTTTTGCATGGCTTACATATGTAGAAATTCCCATAGATATAATTTCTGTGTTACCTTTATACTCAATCATAAAAGAGCGGTATACTCCCTGAAAAGAACCGCCGCTAGCATTTCCATATATTGCGCAGATTTTCAATCTGTTCATATTTTTCGATATCACTGTTATAGTGATAACAGAACATTTCAGAACCGTTTGTAATCATTCCATAGTCACAGCAAAGTGCATCGCAATATTCTGAGGCGCTTTACACTCTATCACACAAAGAGGATTAAGTTCATCTTTCTCCTTGTTATACTTATGCAGTGCCTTTATTATATTTAAGCTTCTTATCTGATTGGAGAATGCTTCGTTTATGGCTGAAAATAAAATTAGAGGATTTGTATATTGAAAGGCAGTAGATTTAATGCTATACTCCGAAGTATATCTATGCTTTTCAGAACGCATTCTAAGGAGCATAGGTAAATCGTTAAGATAAAGTAAACCAGCATGAAAATAAAATGAAACAGGGGTAATGCAAATTGGCACAGGAATAGTAGAGTTCATAAAAACAGATACCCGTAAACAGCTAAAATTAAGGAGATTAAGAGAATATGGAACAATACAAAACAGAATTTATAGAATTTATGGTAGAAAGCAACGTCCTGAAATTTGGGGATTTTACATTGAAGAGCGGCAGAAAATCCCCGTTTTTTATGAACGCAGGCGCTTATGTGACAGGCGCGCAGCTGATGCGGCTGGGAGAATACTATGCGAAAGCGATTCATGATAATTATGGAACCGATTTTGATATCCTGTTTGGGCCGGCTTATAAGGGGATTCCGTTAAGCGTGGCTGCTTGTATTGCGTTTTCCAGGCTTTATGGAAAGGAAATCCGTTATAGTTCTAACCGTAAGGAAGTGAAAGATCATGGAGACGCCGGAATTTTACTGGGAAGCGGGATGAAAGACGGCGATAAAGTCGTCATTATCGAGGATGTGACCACCTCAGGCAAATCCATTGAAGAGACGTTCCCGATACTCAAAGCCCAGGGCAATGTGGAAATTATCGGCCTGATGGTTTCGTTAAACCGAATGGAAGTAGGCGTGGGCGGCAAAGTCAGCGCATTAGAGGAGATTCGGGAAACATACGGCTTTCCGGCAAATGCAATTGTGACAATGGCAGAGGTGGTAGAGCGCCTGCATAACCGTCCATGCCAGGGAAAAATTGTCATTGATGATACATTAAAAGCGGCGATTGATGAATACTATAAACAGTATGGCGCAGCACAGGCATAACAGGAACCGGTGCGGCTTTGGGACGAAATGAATGTATGATCAAAGGAGAGAATTTTGAAAGAAGAAAGCAGAAAGAAATTATTTCACAGATTGGAAATTCTCTTATTTATGGTATATCTGGGAGTGCTGTGTTATCTGTTGTTTTTTGCGGACAGTATGGGAAGGACGTATGCGGAACGCACGTATCACTATAACCTGATTCCATTTCGGGAAATCCGAAGATTCTGGGTATACAGAGAATCTCTGGGATTTTGGTTTGTAACGCTAAACCTGGTCGGAAATGTAGCGGCGTTTCTGCCATTTGGAATCTTTCTTCCCCGACTGTATCCCAAGTGCAGGAAATTTCTGCTGACGATGCTGTTCAGCTTTGAGTTCAGCCTGTTTGTGGAGACGACGCAGCTTGTGTCAAAGGTTGGCAGTTTTGATGTGGATGATATTCTGCTGAACACACTGGGGGGTGTTTTTGGGTTCTGCATTTACCGGATATATCATAAGCTGACAGGCAAAAAGGATCGATAAGAATCTTTGGAGGATAACATGAAAGGCAGGAATCACTATAAATTTACCAGAAAGAAACATTCAAAAAGGGGGATGCTTGCCTGCATGGTAGCGGCGGCATCCATCTTTGTGCTGATCTATCTGATTATAACGTCTTATCTGCAGGGAGGAAATGGAAGCGCGTACCTGGGAAGCGTGGGAATACTGGCATGGGTAATCGCGCTGATTGCCTTTGTGCAGTCAGTAAAAAGTATGCGGGAGGATGACTCGTTTCGGGGAATCCCTATCGCGGCAACGATACTTTCGGTTTTGGCGGCAGGAGCCTGGATTGCGTTATATGCCGTTGGTTTTTTATGGTAGGAGGATACGATGGATAAATTAGAACAGCAGATGCAGTTTTTACTGGAACTTGACAAGCAAAAGGAAATTGAACGGCAGACGTATCTGGCAAGCGGGAAGCGGAAAGAGAAAGACGCGGAACATGCGTGGCATCTTGCGGTTATGGCTTTTTTGCTGGCGGATTATGCCAATGAGAAAATTGACGTATTAAAAACGGTGAAAATGGTTCTTTTGCATGATGTGGTGGAAATTGACGCAGGGGATACATACGCTTATGATACCACAGGGAACCAGACGAAGCGGTTCAGGGAAGAGAAGGCGGCGGACAGGATTTACGGTATGCTGCCCGAAGAGCAGAAGCAGGAATGCCGCGCGCTTTGGGAGGAATTTGAGCGCGGGGAAACGCCGGAAGCCAAATTCGCAAATACACTGGATAAGGTGCAGCCGGTTCTGTTAAACGACGCATCCGGGGGAATCTCCTGGAGGGAGCATGGAATCGAAAAATCGCAGATTATGGAACGGAATGCGCATACACAGGAAGGAAGCGGGGCTTTGTGGGAATATGCCCACAGGTTGATTGAAGAAAATGCTGCAAAGGGGAATATAAAAGAATAGAACAATTCGGGAGGTAAGCATGGTACTTGGAACAACCTATATTTTTGCAAACGATATCAGAAAATCAGTGGATTTTTACCGCCAGCTGCTGCAGGAAGAACCATATAAAGAAAATGAGGACAGATGGGTGCAGTTTGGCAATAAAATTGCGCTGTATAATAAATCGTATGACGCCAGAATCATTGGAAAAGAACCGGATGAACGGTTTAACCAGGCGTATATTGACGATTTTTATAAAGACACGGGCGAGCCGAAAAACAATCTTGTTGTGTTTAACTTTGAAGTGGAAGATTTAAAAGCGGAATATGAACGGCTGAAGGCATTAAATATCGGAGAAGTTTCAGAGCTTATGTATGTCAATGTGCATATGCCGTACTGGTATTTTAATATTATTGACCCAGATGGGAATACTCTTGAAATAACGGGTCGATATCAATAAAATGCTGGAGTCTGCGCTTTCTGTTGGATGATAGAAGGAAACTTGCGTAAAAATTGAATGGGCGCTTGAGGAACAAAGAAAAGGATGATTGGCAGAATGGGATATAAAGAGTTGTTCAAAGAGGGAAACGAGGAAGCACAGGAACGTTATGAACTGGTAAAAGAGCGGATTGTAAGCATTCCCGGAGAATGCCAGGTTTCTGAAAAGTACCGGGAATATTTTCGGAAAGCGGCGGAATTTATCTGTCTGGCAGATCACGTGTTATGCCAGGAGGAAGCGGACGCTTTGCAAGGACGCGCGCTGGAGGAATGTAAAGAGACGAACCGTCTGCTTTATGCAGATATCCTTCCGGAACACTATGCGGACAGTTACGCGAATCCTGCGGCGGCAGTCCGTCTGCTGGGGGATACGTTTGGCGGGCTGTTATGCTTTTTGTATACGGAGCTTCGGGCAGCGATTGCCTATGCTTTTGAAGGCAGGAAGATGCACCTGACGATTCTGATGGAATTGTTTGTGGAAATCTATAACTGTTTTGAAGCGGAAGAGGAACCGGAGAAAAAAGAAATCGAACATATTTTATATTGGTTTTTCCATGATTATATTGAGATTTTTGCGGAAGATAAAGTGCGGGATATGGTGGAACCGGAATATGACTTTTTTACAAAAATCGTAATGGAATCGGATTTGAACGATCTGCGGTATCTGTACCGTTATGGAGAATATGTCAGCAGCAGTGAAATCCGCACGGCTGAATTTTTAAATACATTGCAGGAAGCGGAAATCTGCTCCATGGCAGATACTATGACAGAAGGATTCCGGATAGGATATGAAGCAACCGGCAAGGATTTATCCAAAAAAGACACTGTATGCATAGAATACCCTCTGGGATTTGAGCGGGTGGTGCGGGCAGCGATTAAAAACTTTGAAAAGCTGGGGCTTCGCCCCACGATTTACAGAAATCCGATTACTTCCTTTGGGGGCAGAAAGCGGGGCTGCTATACAAAATCCGTAAATCCGCAGTTTGAATTTGATCATAAGGCGGACAGTTCTTATTACCTGGATAAGGCATTTGTGGAGCGGCGTTTAGAATCAATGAAAGCGGCGTTTGAAATCTATAAAAAGCAGGCGAAGCGTCATGCAGGGCCTGCAGTGATGGAGATTTTCGGGGAAGAGCCCTTTACGCCGGAGTTAAAGCCGGAGGCGCCAAAGTACAGCAATGACCAGAATGCACTGAATGTTTATCAGATGAGCCGCTTAGGGCAGATCACAAATGAATATATTCCAGGAGATGAGCGGAGTTTTACGATAATTGCATATCCGATACCGGCGATTGGGGAAAAATTTGAGGAGATATTCCGGGAGACGGTGAAAATCAATACACTGGATTATATGGCATACCAAACGATGCAGCAAAAGATAATTGATGTGCTGGATACGGCGGAACGGGTGCATATTACAGGAAAAGGGAAGAATAAGACAGATTTGTGGATGAAGATTCATCCGCTTTCTAATCCGGAGAAAGAGACGGCATTTGAAAATTGTGTGGCGGATGTAAATATTCCGGTGGGCGAAGTGTTTACCACTCCGGTCTTAGAAGGGACAAACGGGAAGCTGCATGTAACCTGGGTTTATTTAAATGGGTTAAAGTATCTGAATCTGGAATTGGATTTTACGGAGGGAATGATTACTTCCTATACCTGTACGAATTTTGATTCGGAGGAGGAAAATAAGCGGTTTTTATATGAGAATCTCTTACAGCAGCATGATACGCTGCCGTTGGGGGAGTTTGCGATTGGAACGAATACGACGGCGTACCGGATGGCGCGGGAGTATGGGATTATGGATAAACTTCCGATTTTGATTGCGGAAAAGACAGGACCGCATTTTGCGGTGGGGGACACCTGTTATTCTCATGCGGAGGATAGCAAAGTGTTTAATCCGGATGGGAAGGAGATTGTGGCGCGGGATAATTCGGTTTCGATTTTGCGGCATGAAGATGTGTCTAAGGCGTATCTGAACTGCCATACGGATATTACAATTCCTTATGAGGAACTGGACGCGGTGACGGCGGTGGCTGCGGATGGGAGCGGCAGGGATATTATCCGGGACGGGAGATTTGTCGTGGCGGGGACGGAGGAGTTGAATGTGCCGCTGGGGTGACGGGAACTCCTTGTGTTTTCTTCAGACACGGGTTATAATGCCCGTAGAACCATAAGTATGCATGAAACTTGCACAGAATGGAGGATATTATGGCAAAAGTTGGAATTGTAATGGGCAGTGATTCAGATATGCCCGTAATGGCGAAAGCGGCGGATGTGTTGGAGCAGTTGGGCATTTCGTATGAGATGCGTATTATTTCTGCCCACAGGGAGCCGGACGTATTTTTTGAATATGCAAAGACGGCAGAGGAAAAAGGGTTTAAAGTGATGATTGCCGGAGCGGGTATGGCGGCGCATCTGCCGGGGATGTGCGCGGCGATTTTTCCGATGCCGGTGATTGGCATTCCGATGCATACGACTTCTTTGGGCGGGCGGGATTCCCTGTATTCGATTGTACAGATGCCGAGTGGGATTCCGGTTGCGACTGTGGCGATTAACGGGGGCGCTAACGCGGCTCTTTTGGCGGCTAAGATTCTGGCGACCAGTGACGATGCATTATTGCAGAAGCTAAAAGAGTATGCGCAGGACTTAAAGGAACAGGTACAGGCAAAGGACGCGAAGCTGCAGGAAACAGGATATCAGGATTACAGTGTATAATACCACAGGAGGGAACTATGGATTACAAAAAGGCAGGCGTTGATATTGAGGCTGGCTATAAGTCAGTGGAACTGATGAAAAAGCATGTGCAGGAAACCATGCGCAGCGAGGTGCTTTCCGGACTTGGCGGCTTTTCTGGGGCATTTTCCATGGAACGAGTGAAACAGATGGAAAAACCGACTCTGGTATCCGGGACGGACGGCGTCGGTACCAAATTGGAACTGGCATTTTTGATGGACAAGCATGATTCGATTGGAATCGACTGCGTTGCTATGTGCGTCAATGATATTGCCTGCGCGGGCGGGGAACCGTTATTTTTCCTGGATTATATTGCCTGCGGCAAGAATTATCCGGAGAAAATCGCTGAAATTGTAAAAGGCGTGGCGGAAGGCTGCAAGCAGAGCGGCGCAGCGCTAATTGGCGGCGAGACGGCGGAGCATCCGGGATTGATGCCGGAGGAGGAGTATGATCTGGCAGGTTTTGCGGTTGGTATTGTGGATGAAAAAGATATTATTACCGGAAAAGATTTGGAAGAGGGCGATGTTTTAATCGGCATGGCAAGTTCCGGCGTGCATTCCAACGGATTTTCCCTGATCCGAAAGGTATTTCCGATGGAAAAGGAAGCGCTGAATACGTATTATGATGAACTGGGAACCACATTGGGAGAAGCGCTGCTTACGCCTACCCGGATTTATGTCAAGGCTCTGAAATCACTGAAAGATTCCGGCGTATTGGTAAAGGCCTGCAGCCATATTACAGGCGGCGGTTTTTATGAAAATATTCCGCGTATGCTGCCGGAAGGCAGACATGCGGTAATTGAAAAAGCAAGTTACCCGGTCCTGCCGATTTTTGGCATGATTGCAAGCGCGGGCCAGATTGAAGAGAAAATGATGTATAATACATACAATATGGGGCTTGGGATGTTGATTGCGGTTGCGCCGTCAGAGGCAGAGCGGGCGATGGAAGCGATTCGGGCGGCAGGCGAAACGCCGTATGTAGTCGGAAAAATTGTAAATGGTGAAAAAGGAGTAACCTTATGCTAAAGATTGCGGTACTCGTGTCCGGCGGCGGAACAAATCTCCAGGCGATTATAGATGCGGTTGAAGGCGGAACAATTACAAATACGCAGATAGAAGTTGTTATCAGCAACAACAAAAATGCCTACGCTTTAGAGCGGGCGGCTGCAAAAGGCATAGAGCATATCTGTATTTCTCCAAAGGATTTTGAGAGCAGGGCTGCGTTTCATGCGGCTTTTCTGGAAAAACTGAATACTTACCAGGTGGATTTGGTGGTACTGGCGGGATTTTTAGTTGTGATTTGGCCGGAAATGATTGCGGCTTATAAAAACCGTATTATTAATATTCATCCTTCGTTGATTCCGTCTTTCTGCGGAACGGGATATTATGGGCTTAAGGTGCATGAGGGCGTACTGAAGCGCGGGGTAAAAATCACTGGCGCTACCGTTCATTTCGTGGATGAAGGAACAGATACCGGGCCGATTCTGCTGCAGAAGGCGGTTGCGGTGGAAGAAGGAGATACGCCGGAGATTTTGCAGCGCAGAGTTATGGAACAGGCAGAATGGCAGATACTTCCGGAAGCGATTGACCGGATAGCGAATGGACGCGTCAGGGTGGCGGACGGCAAAGTGTGCATCAGATGATTGGAGTTTTAGAAAGGAGAGAAGTTATGTCTTTTTTATTGCTGAACTTCATTGTTCCATTTGTAATGATTTTAACGGGACATCTCTTGAAGAAGCATCCGGTATCAGATATGAAGTCGCAAAATGGATATAATACGCCAACGTCACGGAAATCGCAGGCACATTGGGACTATGCGCAAAGTATTGCGCCCGATATTTTCATATCCCTTGGAAAAATATTAGGCGTAACCGAGATGATTTTAAGCGTTATAATGCTTTTCGTTCATGTCTCAGGCCAGGCCGCTCTTATTGTTGGAGGCTGCGTAGGAGTTGGCTTTTTGATTTTCGGGTTTTATAGGACTGATTCGGAAATAAATAGAAAGTTTGCAAAGACAAGGTGAAAGGAGAACCCATGAAAGTACTCATTGTTGGAAGCGGCGGAAGAGAGCATGCGATTGCGGCAAGCGTGGCAAAGAGCGGGCGTGTGGATAAAATTTACTGTGCGCCAGGGAATGCGGGCATTGGAAAAATTGCCGAGTGCGTACCGATTGGCGCAATGGAATTTGAAAAGTTAGCCGCATTTGCGAAAGAACATGCAATTGATTTTACGATTATTGGAATGGATGATCCCTTAGTAGGCGGGATTGTGGACGTCTTTGAGGAAGCTGGACTGAAAGTGTTTGGTCCCAGGAAACATGCAGCGATTTTAGAAGGATCGAAAGCTTTTTCCAAAGATCTGATGAAAAAATATGGTATCCCGACAGCGGCGTATGAAACATTTGACGATCCCAAAGCCGCGCTGGAATATCTGGAAACGGCGAACATGCCGATTGTATTAAAAGCGGACGGCCTTGCGCTTGGAAAAGGCGTGTTAATCTGCAATACGTTAGAAGAAGCAAAAGCCGGAGTCAAAGAAATTATGGAGGACAAAAAATTCGGAGCTGCCGGAAACCATATGGTGGTAGAAGAATTTATGACCGGGCGGGAAGTGTCTGTGCTGTCGTTTGTCGATGGAAAAACGATTCAGATTATGTCTTCCGCGCAGGATCACAAACGTGCGAAAGACGGCGATCAGGGTTTGAATACCGGAGGAATGGGAACCTTTTCTCCAAGCCCGTTTTATACAGCAGAGATCGACGCGTTTTGTAAAGAACATATCTACCAGAAGACGGTAGACGCCATGGCGGCGGAAGGAAGACCGTTTAAAGGAGTGATTTTCTTTGGCCTGATGTTGACAGAAGAAGGGCCGAAAGTACTTGAATATAATGCCAGATTCGGAGATCCGGAAGCCCAGGTTGTGCTTCCCAGAATGAAAAATGATATTATTGATGTAATGGAAGCTTGTACAGACGGTACGCTGGATCAGCTGAAGCTGGAATTTGAAGACAATGCGGCAGTCTGTGTCGTACTTGCTTCTGACGGCTATCCGGTATCTTATCAGAAGGGCTTTGAAATCAGTGGGGAAGAGACGTTTGACGGAAAAGAAGGATACTACTGCTTCCACGCGGGAACGAAAGCGGACGAACAGGGCAGAATCGTGACAAACGGTGGGCGTGTGCTGGGAATTACGGCAAAGGGAGCGGATTTAAAAGAAGCGCGGGCAAACGCATATGCAGCTGCGGAATGGATTTCGTTTGAAAACAAATATATGCGCCATGATATCGGTAAGGCGATTGAGGAGCTAACCTGAATAGCATAGAGGTATCCAGAAAGGCATAAAGGAGTATGGGACAGCATGAAAACAGGAATTATTTTTGACATGGACGGTACGCTGTGGGATTCCACAGAAAATATCGCAATGTCCTGGGATGTGGTAGTGCAGCGGGAAAAACCGGGTCTGCGCCGGATTACAACAAAGGATATTCAGGGCGTTGTGGGACATACGATGAAAGAACTCGAACAGATGCTTTTTCCAATGTTGGAGGAAAAAGAAGCGGGGGAACTTCTGGAGCTCTGCTGTGTGGAAGAGAATCGTTATCTCAGTGAGCATGGCGGTATTTTATATCCGCAGCTGGAAGATACTCTGAAAATCCTTTCGGAACGATACCCACTTTATATCGTAAGCAACTGCCAGAAAGGTTATATTGAAGCGTTTCTGGACTATTATCAGTTCTGGAATTATTTTGAAGATATGGAATGTTTCGGGAATAACAATATGGGAAAAGAACATAATATCGCTTTGGTTGTAAAACGGAATTGTCTGGATCAGGCGGTTTATGTGGGCGATATCCAGGGGGACTATGATTCCAGTATGGAGGCCGGCGTGGAATTTATTCACGCTGCCTACGGCTTTGGAAAGATTGACCGTCCGGTGCCCTGTATCCATTCATGTGCAGAACTGCCGCAGGCGGCGGCGGAAGTGTTTGCAAAGAAAGCCAAGGGGAAATGATGAGTCAGAAGTTACTGCAGGAATATGAAGCGATTATTGCAAAAAACCCGTTTGCAGCACAGCTTGGCATAGAATTTCTGGATGTTGAGAAAGGCTGTGTTTATGCAAGAGTGAAAAAACAGAAGAATCTGGAAAACATATACGGCGATCTGCATGGCGGATGCCTGTATTCCATTGCAGATAATATGGCAGGGATAGCGGCTGGTACCTATGGCAATTATGTGACGACTTTAAATGGAAGCATTCAGTATCTGAAGGCTGCAAGAAATACGGAATATGTTTACTGTAAAGCAAATGTGATAAAAGCAGGAAAGACGATTGCTGCGGTGCATGTGGAGATTACAGACGACGCCGGGATGCTGCTGGATACGGCGGAATTTACGTATTTTAATTTGAAGAAAAAGTGAGAGTATTTTAAAACAGGGACCGCAAAATGCGGCCCCTGAATTTTTGTAAGAATTTTTGGAATATGTAGTTACTGCAATAAGGACAGAACACCCTGTGTAGCCGAGTTTGCCTGCGCAAGCATAGACTGGCCTGCCTGAGCGAGGATCTGGCTTTTGCTGTACTGAACCATTTCAGACGCCATATCTGTATCACGGATACGGGACTCAGCAGCGGTTGTGTTTTCAACAACATTGTCAAGATTATCAATGGTATGTTCCAGACGGTTCTGGATTGCGCCAAGAGAAGAACGCTGCTCGGATACTTTTGCAATTGCGGCTGAAATAACGTCAATCGAAGCTGTAGCGGCGTCTTCGCTCATCAGGCCGTTTTTCGCTAACGTATCAATGCCGATTCCGTTTGCGGAAATTGCTTCAATTTTAACGCTGATTTTATTTGCCATTGCAGATTCAGCGCCTACATGGAGACTAAACTGAAGCGCTTTTGTAGCGGTATAGGTTTCTTCGGATGCATCTGTAGCGGCTGTTACTTTGACAAATTCTCCGATTCTGTCTGCATTGACGGCAGCTGCCGCGGACCCGTCGGCTTTCCATCTGTACAAACCGCCTTTATAAGTGCCGTCTTCATTGAAATAATTCTTAAGATCTTCCTCTTTTACTTCTACAGTTCCGGCAGCATCGGAGAATAGGGCGGTGGAACTGACGCCATATACGGTCTGAATGGCTGAATCAGCTACTTTCGTGGCTGCTGTCTGTGCACCGTATTCCGTTGTGGTGTTTGCTGCGACGGTATAGATGGCAACCCCTTCTTTTACAGTCACTTTTCCGTCTTCGCCAATCGTCAGGTTATCAATAATCTCGGAGGCTGTCAGGGCGGTGGAGCTGCCTTGCAGATAATAGTTAGTGGGCGCTGTCTGGCCATTTTTTAATGCAACAGATGAGGTTGGCGCAGTTTTATATTCTGCAGTCATTGGCGTTGCATTCACAGTTCTGGTTCTTGTTTCTTCACCGTCCCCTTTTAAAAGATAAGTTTCATTGAATTTTGTTGTTTCGGAAACACGGTCAATTTCCGTAATCAGCTGATCTACTTCAGCCTGTACGGCCTGCCTGTCATCTACGGACATGGTTCCGTTTGCAGCTTGTACGGTCAGTTCGTTCATACGCTGCAGCATAGAATGGACTTCTGTTAAAGAGCCTTCAGCTGTCTGTACGCAGGAAATACCGTCCTGTGCATTTGTGGAAGCCTGGCTTAAGCCGCGGATCTGTTTTCTCATTTTTTCAGAGATGGTAAGGCCTGCCGCATCGTCTGCCGCGCGGTTGATCCGATAACCGGACGACAATTTTTCGGTTGATTTGGCCTGGCCATTTGCTGTAATGTTGAGCATCCTGCTCGCGTTCATTGCCTGTAAATTGTGTTGTACTATCATAATATACCTCCATGTTAGAATGTTTTGGGCAGGAATCCATTCCTGCCGTTTTGTTACGCCGGCTTTTGCCGGGAGAAGTGTATAATAAGCAAGGCCCCCAGGTTAGCCCCGCATTATTACCTGAATTTACTTTGCCGCCCTTCTTTTTTCCCGCATCAGAATACTTGTAATTTCTCTCTGCGCTTCCGGCGAAATACCTTTTTCCCGGTAATAAGGAGAAGGCGCTGTGCGTTTGCCTGCGGAACTTCTTGCGATATTGAGCTCTTTTGGCGCGTCGATCAGCAAATGAATATTGCCTGCGGAACCTCCGGAGAATATCACCCTGATATCATTGCCAATACCAATAAATTCACCGGGCTTTAATGTGAGTTTCAGCATAAAAAACCTCCTTGTTTTGTGTCCCTGTCCATAATGATAGAATTGGAACCAGCAATTCAGCCAGGCTGAACGGTAACATATGAATGCAACAGTTCCCTAAAGAATGTTGCGCATTGAAAACTATGTACAGCGGTTCTGGCCGCAGAATGGAGAAATTATGGGAACGACACAGCCGATTCGGGACAAAGAGGATCTAAAGAAATTTATGGATTATTACAAGGTGGAAAATCCGAAACCAAGGGATTATGCATTGGTGGTATTCGGCCTGCATACCGCGCTTCGGATCAGTGATATTTTGAATTTGCAGTGGAGGGAAGTGTATGATTTTGAAAAACAGTGTTTTTTGGATCATATTTTTATTCAGGAAAGGAAAACGGGAAAGCAGAATGTCATTCCACTGAATCAGCATGTGGAAGAAGCGTTAGCAGCATATAAAATGCAGCAGGATTCCAGGGCGGAAGATTACATTTTCAGTAAAAGGACAAATCATAAGGCCCCCATTCATCGCACACAGGCCTACCGGATTGTGCGCCAGGCAGCGCAGGAAACGCTGCAGGAGCCCAATATCAGCTGCCATTCGCTGCGGAAAACATTTGGCTATCATGCTTGGAAACAGGGAACCCCTCCGGCGCTGCTAATGGATATTTACAATCATTCTTCATATCAGGTAACAAAGAGGTATCTTGGGATCAGCCAGGACGAGAGAGACGCTGTTTATCTGAAAATTGATTTGTAATAGCTGCAGCCATGCGGGGTTCAGTTGTTTTTGTCCTGCGGCTGCTCCGTTCCAGAGATTACGATAGGAAAAAACGGCTGGCATAAGGCGGATAAAAAAATATTATAGAAAATTTTGAAATGGGCTAAAGTATTTGGAAAAGGGACCGATATAAAGTGTGTAAACAAAATGCAACATTCTTTAGGGAAATGTTGCATTTTTTATTATGCGCAGAAATTGACAGAAAATACATAGAGCTGTTCCATGGAGAAGATAGCAGATAGAAATATTTTTAACCCAACTTATCCCCAATGTGTTATACTTTAAACAATTGGAAATAAAAGCTGGGTATAAATTAATAACAAGGAGAAAGACAAAGGATATAAAACAGATAGCATTAGATAAGAAGGGAAACTACATGGAGATACGGGAATATTTAAATACATCGCGTCTGGTGACAGACGGGGCAATGGGAACCTATTTTGAAGACAAATACGGACAAACCGGGCAGATGGCGGAACGCTGCAATCTGACAGCGCCCGATCAAATCAAGCAGATCCATTTAGCATATATCCATCATGGCGCAAAGCTGCTCCGCACAAATACATTCGCAGCCAATACCATGTTTTTTGAAGATATGGATACAGTGAAAGAACTGATCCGGGCAGGTTATCAGATAGCAGGAGAGGCAGTAAGAGAGTCCGGGCGGGAGGTTTTTATCGCGGCGGATATCGGCCCGATTTATGATCCCGGCTTTTTGGGAAAAGAGCAGGTATTAGAAGAGTATACTACGATTTGCGATACGTTTTTATCCTGTGGAGCCAGGATTTTTGTACTGGAAACCCAGTCAGAATATACGTATGCAGAGGCTGTAACGGAATATTTGAAAAAACAGGCGGATGTATTTACGATTGTCCAGTTTTCGGTGGATAAAAACGGCTACACCCGGTCAGGGCATAGCATGGAGCGTATGATTGCAAAGGCGGCTTTTGCAAAAAGCATCGATGCATACGGATTTAACTGCGGAATAGGCGCCGCGCATTTAAACAGGCTGCTTAGCGGGATTACGTTTCCCAATGAAAAGCCGGTTGCCGCGCTGCCCAATGCAGGATATCCGGTAGAACTGCGGGGCAGGACAATCTATGGCGGAAACCGGGAGTATTTTGTGGATACCATGGAGCAAATCGCCAGGCTTGGTGTAGAAATCCTCGGCGGCTGCTGCGGGACGACGCCGGAATATATCGGGGATTTATGCGAACGGCTAAAAGACAGTCCAAGGAGCAGGAAAAAAGTCGGCATGGCGACGGCCAAAGTCCAGGAAACGGACAGTCTTCAAATAGAAAAACGGTTAAATCAGGGGGAGAAAATCGTTATTGTAGAATTAGATCCGCCCTTTGATACCGATATTTCCAAAGTGATGAAAGGCGCTGCGCAGATAAAGGAAGCCGGAGCGGATCTGATGACGCTGGCGGATTCGCCTATGGCAAGAATCCGTATGGATGCGGGAAAACTGGCGGCCAAAGTACAGAGAGAGGTGGGAATTCCCGTTATGCCCCATATCTGCTGCAGGGATAAAAATGTCATTGCCATGCGTTCCGGAATTTTGGGAGATTATATGAATGATTTACGGTACTTTCTGGTGATAACGGGAGATCCGGTGGGAAGAGATGACAAAGGCATGATTACGCCGGTGTTTGATTTTAATTCGATCCGGTTGATGGAATATCTGACTGCTATGAATGAGGATATTTTTTCAAAAGAGCCGGTATGTTTTGGAGGAGCGCTGAATTATCATGGAGCAAACCCGGATGCGATCGCAGGAAGGGTACGGCAGAAAATGGAAAAAGGCTGCAGCATGTTTTTGACCCAGCCGGTTTATGCTAAGGAAGATATGGAACGGATTGCCTGGATCAAAGAAAAAACAGAGGCAAAAATCATGTGCGGCATTATGCCTCTGGTGAGCTATAAAAATGCAATGTTTCTGGCAAATGAAATGCCCGGAATAAGAATCCCGGAGGAGATTATCAGACGCTATACGCCCGATATGACCAGAGAGGAAGCGCAGCGGACAGGAGTTGCGCTGGCGGTGGAAATTGCGGAAGCCTTGAAAGATATCGCGGATGGCTATTATTTTATGACGCCGTTTAACCGGGCCGGGATGATGGCGGAGATTATAGAGAACATAAAGAAATCCGGTATTCTGGAAGGCGGATTATGCAAATATGGAAGATTGCCGGCATACGAGGAGGAACGATATGAACAAAGAGAAATTCAGACAGCTGATTGACCGCGGAGCGGTAATTTTGGACGGCGCGACAGGCAGTAACCTGCAGGCGGCGGGTATGCAGATGGGAGTTTGTCCCGAACAGTGGATTCTGGAACATCCGGAGGCGATTTTAGACCTGCAGAGAGCATATGTGGAGGCAGGGACAGATATTCTGCTTGCCCCGACGTTTACCGCCAACCGCATTAAGCTTGCCGAATACGGTCTGGAACATAAACTGGAAGAAATGAACCGGGAACTTGTGGCATTGGCAAAGAAAGCCGCGGCATCTTCCGGACGCAGGGTATACGTTGCCGGGGATATTTCCATGACCGGGCAGCAGTTATATCCCATCGGGGATATGCAGTTTGAAGAACTGGTAGAAATTTACAAAGAACAGGTGCGTATTTTAGAAGATGCGGGGGTAGATTTATATATAGTGGAAACGATGATGAGCCTGCAGGAATGCCGTGCGGCATTGCTTGCCATTCAAGAGAGCAGCAGCCGTCCGGCGCTGGTGAGCCTTACGTATGAGGAAACCGGCCGTACGCTTTTTGGCACAGATCCCAAAACGGCAGTTATCGTACTGCAGAGCCTTGGAGCAGATGCCGTGGGAATTAACTGTTCCACCGGGCCGGATAAAATGACAGAACAGGTTACATCCATGTATGAAGCTGCGCATGTCCCGATTCTGGTCAAACCCAATGCCGGATTGCCAAAACTGATGGACGGTAAGACGGTATATGATATGGAGCCGGAAGCATTTGCAGATGCTGTCAAAGATCTTGCTCAATGCGGCGCACGCATATTTGGCGGCTGCTGCGGCACCACGCCTGCCCATATCAGACGGATGAAAGAAGCGCTTTTGGAGGCAGAACTGCTTCCGGTAAAAACAGAGCGCAGGCGTTTTCTGGCTTCTGAACGGAACTATACGGAAATTCGGCTGGACGGGCCGTTTACGATTGTAGGAGAACGTATCAATCCTACCGGGAAGAAAAAGCTTCAGGCGGAACTGAAAGAGGGCAGCTTAAATCTGGTCTGTGAAATGGCAGTGCAGCAGGAGAAAAACGGCGCAGCGATTCTGGATATTAATATGGGCATGAATGGAATCGATGAAAAAGCAATGATGCTGGATACCATCTATGAAGTATCCTCTACGGTAGATTTGCCGCTTTGCATTGATTCAAGCCATGTGGATATTATGGAAGCCGCTCTGCGGATATATCCGGGGCGGGCGCTGATTAATTCGATTTCGCTGGAAAAGGAGAAATTTGAAAACCTGATTCCCATTGCTGCAAAATATGGGGCGATGTTTATTCTTCTGCCGCTGTCTGACGCCGGGCTGCCGGAGAGCAAAGAAGAAAAGCACAAGATAATAGAGACAATTGTAAAAGCCGCATACGATGCAGGGATGAAAAAAGAGGATATTGTAGTAGACGGGCTTGTGGCGACGGTTGGAGCAAATCCCAATGCGGCGGTCGAATGTTTGGAAACAATTGCCTGGTGTAAAGAAAACAATCTGGCAACTATCTGCGGACTTTCTAATATATCCTTTGGCCTGCCGGAGCGAAGCTGTATAAATACTGCGTTTTTAACGGCTGCAATTACACGGGGACTTACGATGGCAATTGCCAATCCGGCGCAGGAAGCATTGGTTGACGCCGCATATGCAGCAGATTTGCTGATGAATAAAGAGGGCGCGGATCTGCGTTATATTCACAGGGCAAACCGGAAAAAAGAGACTTCTTCCGGAGAGCCTAAATTGGCGGCACAAAACGCTTCTGCTGCGGCATACGGGACAGAAGCGCAGGAGAATGGTATGGGCTCCATGAAACAGCGCATATTTGACTGTGTTGTAGAGGGAGCCAAAGGCAGGGTTTTGGCGGAAGTAGATGCGGCGCTGTCAGCCGGGGAGCAGCCGGAGCTTTTGATTAGCGACAGTCTGATTCCGGCGATTAACCGGGTGGGAGAATTATTTGAACAACAGATATATTTTCTGCCCCAGCTGATATCTTCGGCAGGTACGATGCAGAAGGCCATCGCGTATCTGGAGCCGATGATTTGGCGGGAGGAAGGCGGAGCTGAACGGGCGACCATTATTATCGCAACTGTGGAGGGAGATATTCACGATATCGGCAAAAATTTGGTGGCTCTTATGCTTAGAAATTACGGTTACCGTGTGATTGATCTTGGAAAAGATGTAGCGGCGGAACGGATTGTGGAAACCGCAATACAGGAAAAGGCAAAAATTATCGGCCTGTCTGCATTGATGACAACCACAATGATGCGGATGAAAGAGGTTGTCGAGCTTGCGGCGGAACGCGGATGTGACAGCCGGATTATTATCGGGGGAGCGGCGACGACGGAAAGCTTTGCGGAAGAGATTGGCGCACATGGGTATTCTAAAGATGCGGCAGACTGCGTCCGGCTGGTTGAGAGACTGTTGGAGGAAATGTAACGGTAAAGTGTAACAGTGAAGCCGGAAGACTTCGCTGTTACAGCAAAGTTGAAATAATAAGTAGATATTCTTGCAATTTTTGGGAAAAGTGGATACAATGGGAAATAAGAAAATATGAATAAGGAGAGGTATTATTATGGCTATTTTTGGATTTGGACAAATGATCGGGATGTTGAAAAAAAGCCCGAAGAAAATCGTGTTTACAGAAGGAACAGATCCTCGTGTTTTAGAAGCGGCTTCCCGTTTGCTGGCGAGTAATTTCCTGCATCCGATTCTGGTAGGAGATGAGGAGGAGATATTAGAGGCTTCCGAAGAAGTGGGCTACAATATCCGCGGCGCAGAGATTATCGATCCCAAAAAGTTTGACAAGATGGATGAAATGATTGAGATGTTCTGTGAACTCCGCAAAAAGAAAGGCGTGACGCCAGAACAGGCAAGAGAGATACTGTCCCAGGGGAATTATTTTGGGACTATGCTGGTAAAAATGGGCCTGGCGGATTCCCTGTTAGGCGGAGCAACGTATTCTACGGCAGATACGGTTCGTCCGGCGCTGCAGCTGATTAAGACAAGGCCCGGAAACAGCATTGTATCTTCCGTGTTTATCCTGATTCGTTCCAGGGCGTCCGGCGATAACGAAGTTCTGGCAATGGCAGACTGTGCGATTAATATCGATCCGACAGAGGACGAGCTTGCGGAAATTGCAGTGGAAGCGGCGAAGTGTGCGAGAGTGTTCGGCGTCGAACCAAAGGTCGGATTTTTAAGTTATTCTACATTTGGTTCCGGAGAAGGGCCGGCTGTTGATAAGATGCGTAATGCGACGGCAAAAGCAAGGCTGCGTGCGCCGGAGCTGGATATCGAAGGGGAACTGCAGTTTGACGCTGCCGTATCTCCGCGTGTTGCGCGTACCAAGTGCCCGGATTCAGAACTGGCAGGCTATATCAACACATTTATTTTCCCGGATATCAGTTCCGGAAATATCGGATATAAGATTGCGCAGCGTCTTGGCGGTTTTGAAGCCTATGGCCCGATTCTGCTTGGCCTGAACGCACCGATTAACGATTTATCCCGTGGATGTAATGCAGCTGAAGTATATTCCATGTCGATTATTACTGCAGCGCTGGCTACAATCGATAATTAAAAAATTTTAAAAAAAAGCTTGACTTTTGATGGCAAATAATAGTATAATAGCGGAGCAGGTTAGAAATGACCTGTTCCATATGGGATCTTAGCTCAGCTGGGAGAGCATCTGCCTTACAAGCAGAGGGTCATAGGTTCGAGCCCTATAGGTCCCATATATTTATGGCGGAATAGCTCAGCTGGCTAGAGCACACGGTTCATACCCGTGGTGTCGAGAGTTCAAGTCTCCCTTCCGCTATTTGTTATAAATACGCTCAGTCATTTGCAGATGATTTGAGTGTATTTTTGCAGATATAGTATATTGGTAGTACATCAGCTTCCCAAGCTGAGGGGGCGGGTTCGATTCCCGTTATCTGCTTTTCACTTTTTGCCGAATGGCATTCAGGTATCCCCGTAAGGGGATTTTTTATTTTAATAAATGGAATAATGACCTCGTGGACGCGATTGACAGCGTATATATGGACGGTGTGGAACTGCCGCTAAAATAAACAGATAACAGATGAACTTTAGAGGTTGTCGGGAAATGCAAATTCCCGGCAGCTTCTTTTTTATATTCTAAAGAACTTTGACAAAATCGGCTTAAGTTGGTATGGTATTATTATCTGAGTTTGTGAGGGTGAAGCGCATATGGGAGTTACAGCCAGGACAAAAAATGATTTTCTGAAACAGCTGCGGGATGGACAGGAATTGTCTCTCTGCCAGCTGCTGTTTTTGACGGTTCAGCTCAGTATCCCGGCGATTATGGCACAGGTTTCTTCTATTGTGATGCAGTATATTGATGCTTCCATGGTGGGGCATTTAGGCTCCGGGGAGTCGGCTTCCATTGGGCTGATGGCATCGAGTACCTGGCTGCTGGGCGGGCTGTGTTCTGCGGCAAGTATCGGATTTACGGTACAGGTGGCACATTGCATCGGGGCAAAAGAGGAGAAAAAAGCCAGAGGCATTGTGCGCCAGGGGTTGCTGGCTGCATTTGTGTTTGGCTGTCTTCTGCTGCTGCTGGGCGTGCTGATTCATCAAAAACTTCCGGTCTGGCTTGGCGGGGAGGCGGCAATCGCGGGAGATGCTTCTGCCTATTTTCTGGTTTACTGTCTGTCGCTGCCTGTATTGCAGCTGAATTATATTTCCGGAGGAATGCTGCAGTGCAGCGGAAATATGCGCATCCCCAGTCTGCTGCATATAATGATGTGCGGGCTGGATGTTCTGTTCAATGCGATATTTATTTTTCCGGCCAGGAAGATAACAGTTCTGGGAATGACTATTTTGGCGCCGGGGGCAGATCTTGGCGTGGCGGGCGCGGCTTTGGGAACCGCATTGGCGGAAGTAATTGCAACGGTTTTTATGTTGTATTTTTTGTTGAAAAAATCTCCTGAGCTGCATTTGAGGAGAGAAGAGCATTTGACTTTTTCCAGAGAACAGCTGTCTGCTGCCTGGCGGCTGGCTGTCCCGGTAGGGTTTGAGCAGATTGTGATGTGCGGCGCGCAGATTATGTCAACTAGGATTGTTTCGCCTCTTGGAATGGCGGCTATTGCGGCAAATTCTTTTTCCGTTACGGCGGAAAGCTTATGTTATATGCCGGGCTATGGAATTGGCACGGCGGCGACAACGCTGATAGGACAGAGCATTGGCGCTGGAAGAAAGGAACTGACGAAAAAACTTGGATGGCTGACAGTGGGATTTGGTATGCTGGTGATGGCTGGTTCCGGCGTGCTGATGTATCTGTTTGCTCCATGGATGATTGGCCTGCTGTCGCCAGATCCCATAATCCGGGAACTTGGGACAAAGGTGCTGCGGCTGGAAGCTTTTGCAGAACCGATGTATGCGGCCTCTATTGTGGCTTCAGGCGTTTTCCGGGGAGCGGGCGATACGCTGGCGCCAAGCGGTATGAACTTTTTCTGTATGTGGCTGATCCGGCTGCCGCTGGCGGCGTATCTTTCAAAATCGCAGGGATTGTACGGCGTCTGGATTGCTATGTGTATGGAACTGTGTGTCCGGGGAATCCTATTTTTGATACGGCTTGGCGGAACGCGGTGGCGCAGAGCCCTTGAGAGGGTTTAAAATCAGGCGGTTCCATAAGAGGCAGAACAGCTCATCCGGAGTTGCAGGAAACGGATGATAAATACTTATTATTATAATGAAACGAGGGACGATTATGAGATTAGGATTAGGATATGATGTACACCGGTTTGCGGAAGAACGAAAACTGATACTGGGAGGGGTGGAAATCCCGCATGTACTGGGGCTGCTGGGGCATTCCGATGCGGACGTACTGGTACATGCGATTATGGACGCTCTGCTGGGAGCAGCGGCGTTAGGGGATATCGGGAAGCATTTTCCGGATACGGACGAGCGGTATAAAGGAATATCCAGTATGAAACTTTTAGCGCATGTGGGCGGATTGATAGAGCAGGAAGGATATTTTATTGAAAATATTGATGCAACGGTGATTGCACAGAAGCCAAAGCTGCGTCCTTATATAGAACATATGGAGCAGAACATTGCAAATGTGCTGAAGCTGGAAAAAAATCAGGTGAATATTAAGGCGACGACAGAGGAAGGGCTTGGATTTACAGGAAGAGAAGAAGGAATTGCGGCGCAGTCTGTCTGCAGTCTGGGGAGATTTTACGAGAACAGTTCTCTGGTATCGGACAGTGGGAAGCCTGCATGCGAAGGATGTGACGGCTGCGGAATAAATGGAAGCAAATGAGTAACCGTTCAGCCCAGGACTTTGCACTTGCTGCAAAGTCCGTGAGAATACGTAAAGGCTGGAATGGAATCCGCCCCTTCGCCGCATGGCGAACTTCAAATGGGCGGATTCCGTAACAGTGAAGCCGAAGGTTGAACTGTTACGCAAATAATGCAGGACAGGAGCATTGGATTGAAATAAAAAAATCTGTGTGGTAGAATTTAGGGTGGAAATATGTTACGGCTTTTGCGTGGATAGAAGGAGCAGACATGATAAAGAATATTGTATTGGATATGGGGAATGTACTTTTGGATTATAATCCACAGGTTCCGCTGGATTTATTTTGCAGAAATAAAGAGGAAAAAGAGGCAATTTACCGGGAGCTTTTCTGCGGCCCGGAATGGGTGCAGGGAGATCTCGGAACGATTACAAATGATGAGCGGTATGAAAGCGTCAGGCGGCGTATCCCGTCACAGATGCATCCGGCGCTGAAGCGCTGTGTGTATGAATGGGCCATCTGTATGAAACCTGTTTTTGGAGCAAGAGAATTTTGTGGGTGGGCAAAGGATAACGGTTATCGATTGTATGTGCTTTCCAATGCCAGTGATGAATTTTATCAGTATTTTCCTGAATTTTTGCCGCTGGATTATTTTGATGGAATTGTGGTATCTTCGGATTTGCATATGATAAAACCAGATGCGGGAATTTACCGCCATCTTTTACAGACATATCATCTGATCCCGGAAGAATGCCTGTTTATCGATGACCGGGCAGAGAATGTGGAAGGTGCAAAAAAAGAGGGAATGGCAGGAGTGGTGTTTGATGGAAATTTTGAGGAAATAAAGGATGCCTGTAACAACGGTTAGATTTGCGGTTTTGACAGCGTATCTGGAAATTGACAGAGCCTTTCCTTTTATCATATAATGGACATAGTTTTCAGCTAAGGATTTAAACAGAGGAGTACAGCAATGGGATTAGATAAAATCAGACAGGAAATCGACCGGACCGACGCACAGTTGAAGGGCTTGTTTTTAGAGCGGATGGATTTGTCGCGTCAGGTGGCCGAGGAGAAGATACGCACGGGAGGCGCAGTCTATGCGCCGGAACGGGAGCAGAATATTTTAGCCAGACGGACAGAAGGGATGCCGGAAGAATATCAGCCGGAATGCCGGGCATTTTTTCAGCATATTATGGGAATCAGCAGGACATATCAGTATTCCAGACTGGCGGATCAGGCGGAGGCATTGCAAGAACTTTCGGATAAAGCAGAAGAGGTAGTGGTAACATTTGGCTGTGAGCCGGGATATCCGGGAATTTCAGCAAGCCTGGACGCCCTTTCCCTTGCAGGGATTAAAACAGAAGAAATTCATCTGCAGAAAGATGAGAATGGGGAATATTTCTGCCAGATGTATCTGAATGGAGATTTTTCTCAGAATATTTCCAGAGCGGCTGTACTGCAGATCCTGGAAGAAAATAAAAATGCAAGATTGGAGAAAGCGAGGTAACAGGGAATGAAAAAGAGAATCATAACGTTACTGCTGGCAGTAACGCTTACAATCACCGGTATTCATGCGGAAGCGGTTTTTGCGGAAGCGGTTTCGGGTGAAAATGTTCTGGAAGCGGCAGTGGCGACGCCGGAAGATATCGCCGGGGTTTCCGGGGAGGCAGCGGACAGTCTGGGAGGTATAACAGAGAGTCCGGAAGCGGTGGAACGTCCGGAAGGCACAGCAGAATATCCGGAAGCTGCGGCGGAGCTTGCCGACGGTATCAGGATGGGAGGCCTGCAGCAGCCGCAATGCTATGAAGTGGAATATGGAACCATGTCAGACGAGTATGAAGAGAAAATTGACAGTCTGGGAAAAGGTTCTGCAGTTTATAGAAACAGTTGGGATCAGTATTCCACGAATTTTTATTATAACCAGCTGCCGGAGGCATACCAGCAGTTCTGGGATAAACTGGATGAGATGTGCGCCGGCTATCTGACTGGCACAAAGACCTTTACAGCCCAGAGGGATGCGTACGGAAATCTGGTATATGCCACAGAAGCAGTGACATACAGTGGGATGTCGAGCCTGACGGCAAAGTCTCTGACCCTTATGTTCAAATATTCCAATCCGCAGTATTATTTTCTGAACACAAGTCTGTACTGGTCAGAGTATTCAATGAATACAGGCAGGATTATGATGGCGCTGTTCCCGGCGTTTGCAGATGGCGCGGCCAGAGCGCGGGAAACGGCGAAGATGAAAGCGGTTATCGATAGCTGGATGGCGCAGATCAAGGCTCAGCCGGGGGATCTGGCGAAGGAAAAACTGGCGCATGATCTGATCTGCAAAGCAATGATATACGACCCCGGATACAGTGATAAATATATCCCGATGAACGAATACAACCAGGTTGCCTACAGCGTATTCTGCACCAAAAGTACAGTGTGCGCCGGATATTCCCAGGCAATGCAATTGCTGATGAATGGAGCGGGGATTGATTGTGCGGTTGTTACAAGTAAAGATCATGAGTGGAATATTATTCGCCTCAATGGAACCTGGTATTATGTGGATATTACCTGGAATGACAATATTGCGGACAGCAGCGGATTAGACAGTACCTATCAATATTTTAATAAAAGCAGCGCGTCATTTTCCGCAGACAATCCAAGACTGGTGGAATCCCATACGCCGGAAGCTTTGTGGGACGGATATCTGCCCGCCCTGACACAGGACACCGCTTCTACAAAGACCACCGTAGGGGATATTTATGTACCGACAGCAGCGATGGGCGCTCCGGTTATTTCGTTTTCCGGCAGTACGGCTACGATTTCTTCACCATCAGGCGGAACCATTTATTATACGCTGGATGGAACGAATCCTTCGATTGCGTCTACAAGAGCCAGAAAGTATACAGGCGCGGTGGCGCTGAAAAAAGTTACGAAGATCAGGGCGATCGCAACCGGCAATAAATTTTATGACAGTCCGACAGCCGAATTGACGGTGACGCCGCGTTACACGGTTTCTTTTAGCGCGAACGGCGGTTATATCGGTTCAAAAAGTACGAAAAAAACGACAAAGACAGTTACTTATGGTGTTAAAGTCGGAAAACTTGCCAGCCCAAAACGGAAAGGGTATGCGTTCCTGGGATGGTATACAAAGAAATCCGGCGGAAAAGAAATTTCTGCATCAACTGCTGTCACAGGAACAACTACATACTATGCGCACTGGGCAAAAATAAAAAAAGCAAAAGCGTCCCTTTCTTCCGTGAAGAACAAATCGTCGAAAGCGATGACCGTTGCAATTAAAAAAGTCAGTACGGCGAGCGGTTATCAGATTCGTTACTCGATGAAGAAAAATATGGCTTCCGCCAAGAAAAAGCTGGTAACGGATAACAAATGCACTATTAAAAAGCTGAAAAAGGGAAAAACCTATTATGTACAGGTACGCATGTACCAGAAAGAGTCTGTTTCCGGGAAAAAGACCTATGGACCCTGGAGTAAAACAAAAACAGTAAAGATCCGTAAGTAATTATGAAGAACGAGAATAGCAGCACAAGAGAAAAATCAAATAACTATATTTCCATAGCGGGCCTGATACTCTGCCCCATAGTTCATTTTTATCTGCTTGAGGCATATACCCACAATGGGTTTGCAGAGGTCAGGTTCTGGTCACAGTGTTTTAACATTGTATTGTTTGAATGGTTTGCACTAATCCTGTTTTTCCTGCTGCGGAATTTAAAATGGGCGCTTCGGGCGGAGGGAATTTTTGCTATGGTAATTGGCCTGGTCAATTATTATGTCTATTCCTTCCGCTCCCTGCCGTTAGTGCCCTGGGATTTGCTGTCTGTCGGTACGGCGGCAAGCGTGGCGGACCGTTATGATTTTACCCCCAATGCCAGGATCCTGTCCGTTCTGGCCGGGTTTGCAGCGATATTGTTTTTGGAGCGGTTCTGCGGGCTGACTTTAAAGAAATGGAAATGGTATGCCAGCCTTCTGCCTGCGCTGGCGCTTTGTATCGGGCTTGGAAGCTTTGCCAGAGTATTGCAGCAGGAAGATTTTCAGAACAGGCACAGAATGTACAATAAACTGTTTACTCCGGTGTTTATGTGGCAGGTAAATGGATTGGCGCTGACAATGGTAATGGAGCTGCCGTATTTGGCGGTGGAAAAGCCCGCCGGGTATGAGAAAAAAGAGGCG
The DNA here is from genome assembly GCA_910588565.1 of uncultured Lachnospiraceae bacterium. GTDB lineage: Bacteria > Bacillota > Clostridia > Lachnospirales > Lachnospiraceae > Roseburia_B. Next base: position 36,508 of record CAJUPF010000001.1, on the reverse strand, counting down.
CGGGAAATTCTGGCAGAATATGAAACAGCGGGCCAGGATGCGGAAGTATCCGCAGGGATTTCCGGTATATCCTCCGGCAGGTCTGATTTAAAACCCAATATTATTGTAATTATGGATGAAGCATTTTCGGATCTTGGCGTTTTGGGAGACTTCCTTCCAAGCGAGGATTATATGCCTTATCTGCACAGTATCCGGGATGGCGCTAAAGAGAATACGCTGACCGGCTATCTGAATGTCTCGGTCTGCGGGGGCAATACGGCGAATACGGAGTTTGAATATCTGACCGGAAATACGATGGCATTTTTGCCGCAGGGGAGCATTCCCTATCAGCAGTATATCAAAAAGGCGATTCCGGCGCTGCCGTCCTACCTGCAGACATTGGGATATGAAACCTATGCCATGCATCCGTTTAACGCAGACGGATGGGACAGAGATAAGGTTTATCCGCTGCTGGGATTTGAACATCTGGCGTTTGTCCATGATTTTAATGAGAGGGAATATATCCGTAAGTTTGTCAGCGATCAGTCCTGTGTGGATCAGATTATAAAAACATATGAGCAGAAAGAGTCGGGAACGCCGATGTTTGTCTTTCTGGTTACGATGCAGAACCATGGTTCTTATGGGGATGTATATGAGGATTTTACGCCGCATATAACAGTGGAAGGGACGTCTTCCTATGCGCTTTCCACCTATTTGTCCCTGATTTCGGAAACGGATAAAGCCATACAAAATCTGCTGTCCTATTTTTCAAAAGAAGAAGAACCTGCGCTGGTGGTGTTTTTTGGGGATCATCAGCCAAATGATGTAGTGGCGGAACCGATCCTGCGGCTAAACGGGATGAGCTATCATACGCTGAGTGAAGAAGAAACGATGCTCCGCTATCAGGTTCCTTATCTTATCTGGGCCAATTATCCCATGCCGGAGGGACTTGCGGCGGAAGATACCAGTGCAAATTATCTGGGGCAAAAGACATTAAAAGCAGCAGGCCTGCCGCTGCCGCCCTACCAGAAGTTTTTGGATGAAATGTCCGAAAGTTATCCGATCCTTACGGCAGTACGGACAGAGGTGGGGGAGGACATAAAAACAGAGCTGGAAAAGTACCGGAAACTGCAGTACTATCAATTATTTGATGCACAAAGTTTCACGGATTGATCCAGGGAACCGGTGGTTTATCACAGAAGGAGACGGATATGGACGAGAGGAAAACAATCAGAATACGGTATCTGTGTGCATTTTTGCTGCCGTTTGTAATTGCATGCCTGGTTTGCATCAAAAACGGCGTGTATCCGTTTGGAGAAAACTGTATACTTCATATCGATATGTATCATCAGTACGAACCCTTTTTTACAGAGCTGATGGATAAACTAAAGCATGGCAAAAGCCTGCTGTATTCATTCCGCCTGGGATTAGGCTCTGATTTTGTATCATTGTTTGCCTATTATCTGGCAAGCCCTCTGAACTGGTTTCTGCTGATTTGTCCAAATGCCCATGTTATTGAATTTATGACGCTGCTGGTGCTGATAAAAATCGGTCTGTGCGGACTGAGTTTTGCCATATACCTGCAAAACCATTTTTCCAAAGCCGATGCCAGCCTGATTGTCTTTGCGGCGTTTTATGCACTTTCCGGTTATATGGCGGCATACAGCTGGAATATTATGTGGCTGGACTGCCTCGTGCTTGCGCCCCTTGTGATACTGGGATTGGAGAGCCTGGTAAAAGAAGGAACGTACAGATTGTACTGTCTTGGGCTTGCTGCAGCGATTTTGTCGAATTTCTATATCGCGATTATGCTCTGCATCTTTCTTGTAATCTGGTTCGCGCTGCTGCTGTTTGAAGAAGTACATGGCATGAAAAACCGTATGATCTGCTGCGGACGGTTTGCGCTGTATTCCCTTCTTGGCGGAGGCATGGGAGCTGTGCTTTTGCTGCCGGAGGCTGTGATATTAAGCTACAGCGGTTCTTCCGGCATTTCTGTTCCCCGGAATATGGAGTGGTATTTTGACCTGATTTCGATGCTGGGCAGGCATTGTATGAATGTAGCGGAATATACAGGGCGTGATCACTGGCCAAATCTGTACTGCGGAGCAGGAATATTTCTGTTCCTGACGCTATATTTCTGCAGCCGGAAACTACCGAAAAAAGTGAAGATCAGGCGCGGAATCCTGCTGATCTTTTTCTGGATTAGTTTTGCAAATAATATTCTGGACTTTATCTGGCACGGACTGCATTTCCCGGACAGCCTGCCAGGGCGGCAAGCCTTTCTGTATATATTTGTGCTGCTTGTGATGGCATATGAGGCATATCAGAACCTGCAGGGAAACACATGGGCGCATATCATTGCCGGAATTGTAATAACAATTGCATTTTTAGCAGCGGTGCGCATTCTGGGGAACGGGCCTGTCGATGCGGAAGAACTGCTGATTACCGGCGTATTGGCGGCCGGATATGGGCTGCTTTTGCTGCTTCTTAAAATTGGCGGCAAAAATATCAGAGCGAATGCAAAAACAATACTTTTGACGCTTGCCGCGCTGGAGCTGTGGGTAAATTTCAGCGTTACCGGATTTACCGGCACCAGCCGTACCAGCTATACAAAAAACTGGGATTCAGTAAAAAGCCTTCTGGCAGAAGTAAACCAAACAGAAGAGGCGGCATTTTACCGGACAGAAGAAATGGAACGCCTGACTAAAAACGACGCGGCAATTTACGGCTATGCATCGTCTACGACATTTTCCTCACTGATGAACATTGGAGTCAGCAGATTTTACCGGTATCTGGGGATGGAAGGCGGCAAAAACTTTTACAGCTACAGCGGTTCCACGCCGCTGACATCCGCAATGCTTTCCGTAAAATACCTGATCTCCAAAAGCCCATACGAAGAAAGCCCTCTGCGCAGACTTGTGGCCGAAGACGGCAGCAATTATATCTATGAAAACCTCTACACGCTGCCCCTGGGATTTCTAACCGATACGGATTTAGAAGAAAACTGGCTCCCCCAAAGCGGCGCTCCTATCGCAAACCTAAACAGCCTGGCGAAAGCGCTTGGCGCCAAAGAAGATATGCTTTTTGAAAACGGAACCGTAGAAATATCGGAAAAAAAGACGACAGTAACCGTATCACAAGACTGCTACCTGTATGGAACCTATACAGATACTTCAGTAACAAACATTATCGTGGCAAACGGCAGTCGAAACCGGAAATACAATAAATGCGATCATGGATATATCCTGGATCTCGGCTGGTGCAAAGCCGGAGAATCCATAGAAATTACTAATACATCCAATGTCTCAAACTTTGCAGTAAAGACCTACGCACTGAACCTGGAGTCCTTTCAGACCGCCTACAATAAACTAAACGCACAAACCTTAGAACTGACCCAATTTGGCGATACAAAAATAAGCGGCCAAATCGAAACTCCATACGGCGGAAACCTGGTAATATCCATTCCCAAAGAAGCAGGCTGGCGCATATTTATAGATGAAACAGAAACAGAATGCGGACTGTTTGGGGACAGCCTAATGAGCATCCCCCTGACTTCCGGAACACATCAGATTACACTACGCTACATGACCCCCGGCCTAAAAGCCGGAGCCGCAATCAGCCTGGCCTCCCTGCTGCTATTCCTGCTCATCTGCGCATACCACAAAGCCCGAAACCGAATCTAAAATATACCGGGCACAAAGCTCATAAACTGAAGCAAACAATATCTGAACCTACAGCCTGGAAAACCGTAGTCAGGGAGAGGGCAGCATCAAATTCCCTGACGGCAGCACCAACTCCCAAACGGCTGCCCAGATATCCTCCCCCAACTTTAAAACGCCGGAAGCGTCAAAAAATTCAACGACCCTTCCGGATGCTTCGTCGCTTTCCCCAGCAGCGAAATCAGCCCTGAAATCGTCTCTTCAATCTCCTCCTGCGAAGAAGGAATCAGCGTATTATCCAACTTGACCGTCAAAACCAGCAAAACAATCTCGGCCAGTGCCGCAGGCTGATCAAAAGAAATCTCACCAGTTTCAATCGCCTGCTGTATAATCTCAGTCAGCACAGGCTTTAACTCCGTAATAATATACCGGAGATACTTCTGATGCAGCATCGCTTTTTCCTGCATATTCACATTCTCAGCAACATCCTTCTGTCCCAGAAACGCTGCGGAAGAATTCCGGCAGGTCTGAAAAATCAGCGCCATACGCGTAAACGAAGGAATATCGGTCTGTTTGGCAAGATGCCTGGCCGTATCGATAGAAGACGCATAACTGCGTTCCACCAAAGCTTCAATAATCGCATCTTTAGAAGAAAAATAATAATAAATACTCCCTTTTGCAATACCTGCCGTCTGTGCAATTTCACTGACAGAAATGCTGTTAAGCTCCTTTTTCTCCAATAATGTCTTAAGCGCATCGAGGATGCGGTTGTATTTATCCAAAACCGGCATATCCGCCACCCTTTCCATTAGTAACATTTGGTATACTCCGTTACAGCGCAGCCAGAGGATGAACTGCGGCTGTTCTGCGCATAATACAATGTATATGAAACCCAATCCTCTGTAACTTCGCAGAAAAAATCATAAATTACAGTGTTTTATCTAAATGATAACCAGAAAAAGTATAGCATAGAAAAAAATTTCATTCAATACTTGACCAACGGTCAAATCCATGATATTCTTGTCAAAAATAGAGTTGACCAATGGTCAAAAGAAAGTGGAGGTCACATATGACATACGCAGATTTTTTTGAAGAAATCAAAGGGCAGTTTATGGAAGCGGACGTCAGTTCTATTACAGAACATCTGGCGTATCAGTTTAACATCACCGGAGAAGGAGAGGGAATCTTTTACGTTGAAGTAAAAGAAGGCGAACTTCATGTAGAACCGTATGAATACTATGACAGAGATGCAATGTTTATCTGCCAGGCAAAGACTTTAAAGAAAATTGCATCCGGAAAACTCGACCCGATCCTGGCATTTACCACTGGCAAATTAAAAGTAGAAGGCAGTATCGATAAGGCTCTGCGGTTAAAAGAAATTGTGGAAAAGATCAAAGCTGGAAAATAAATCATTGCCAGGTACGCCTGGGCGTGAACAGAAAATCATCCGGAATGCCTAAACGGCGTAAAAGGAGGAATCATGAAAACACACACAATGATCAAAGCATTAGGAATAGCGGCGCTGGCGGAACTGGGAATTTCAGGCTATTTTTACCAGCGGACAATGCTGAGAAGCCGTGCCAAAGTAGAACGAACGATGGATATGGCGGGTACAGACTGGAGCCAGTACGCCTCGTTCCTGGCGGAACGAAAAGAAAAATTCTTGGCGCGGCCCAGAGAAGACGTATGGATCAAATCGTCAGACGGCTTAAAACTGCATGGTACATTTTTCCCGAACCGTGGCAGCAGGCGGGTAGTTCTCTGCTTTCACGGATATACCAGTGAAGGCATGAAGGATTACATAGCCTTGTCAGACTATTATTTTAAACAGGGGTTTGCTTTACTGACCGTGGATGCAAGAGCGCATGGGCAGAGCGAGGGCAGCTTCGTAGGATTTGGCTGTCTGGATCGCAAGGATGCCATGGGCTGGCTGAACTGGCTCTGCGGCACGCTGGGAACCGGCGCGGAGATTATTCTGCACGGAACTTCTATGGGAGCGGCTACTGTGCTGATGGCAAGCGGCTTAGAGCTGCCGCGCCAGGTAAAAGGAATTGTAGCAGATTGCGGATTTACTTCTCCAAAAGAAGTGTTTACTCATGTATTGCACTCAATGTACCATATACCTGCATTTCCGATTATTCCGATTGCAGATATGATGAACAGAACATTTGCGGGCTATGGGATGGATGAATGCAATGCGGCGAGAGAAGTCAGAAAATCCAAAACGCCGACTCTGTTTATCCATGGAACGGCGGATACTTTTGTCCCATACCGGATGTGTGAAGAACTTTACCAAAACTGCAGTGCAGAGAAATATAAGTTTATTGTAGAAGGCGCTGCCCACGCAGAAAGCTATTATAAAGATACCGGCGGATATGAAGCCGCACTGGATGCATTTTTCAATCAAGTATTGTAAGAAATTAGAGGAGAAAAGTATGATGAAAAAAAGAAAAGGATATCCTGTATATCCGGTCAGCGCAGCACAGAAATTCCATTTTTTCTATCTGGATCATTGCCCGAATAAGGCGGTTGTAAATATTGGCGTCAGCCTGACCATAGAGGCGGAGCTGGATTTTGAGCTTCTGAGGGAAATGATATTTGAAGCATACAGACGGAGCGAGTCCATGCGCGTGCAGTTTGCACAGGACAAGGATGGCAGCTGGTATCAGTATGTTGTGGACGAGGTCGATCAGGAAGTTCCGTTTGTGGATTTTACCGGGAAGTCAATGGAAGAAGCGGAAGATACGATGAAGCAGTGGACTTATGTCCCGTTTAAACGGTGTGATTCCCCTATGACCCGCATTGTGATGATCAAGATGCCGGATGGCTTCTGCGGCGTATATTTGCTGGCGGATCATCTGATTATGGATGCGCAGTCCCTGATCTGTTTCTTAAGGGATGTGATCGAGCTTTATTGCAGTAAGGTTTATGAAGATGTTGCTTATCCGAAAGATATGGCTTCTTATATCGAACAGCTGAAAAAGGATTTGGCGTATGAAGCCGGTTCTAAGGCAAAGGAGAAAGACGCGGCGTTTTTTGAAAAAATAATTACCGCTTCAGAGCCGATTTACAACGGCATTACAGGACCGGAGCGGTTAGAAGCGGAGCGGAACAGAAGAAACGATCCAAACCTTCGCGCGGCCGTCAATATATCAGATTCTGTGGACGCAGCGCTTGACATTTTCCACCTGGAAGGCGAACCGACAAAGCGGCTGATGGATTTTTGCAGCGAACAGCATATTTCACTGGCATGCCTGCTGATTCTGGGACTTCGCAGTTATTTCCAGAAGGTAAACGGCAATGATGATGTTTCTATTAATACAGCGATTGCAAGGCGGGCGACATTAAAGGAGAAACGCTGCGGCGGCACCAGGATTCATTCATTCCCATTCCGGACGGTTATTCCGAAGGAACGGACCTTTCTGGAAGCGCTTACGGAAATCCGTGAACTTCAGAATGAAATGTTCCGCCATGCCAATTACGATCCAGTGTCCTATTTTGCATATCGGAGCAAATATTATAAAGTTCCGGCAGGCCTGACCTACGAACCGATGTCACTGACCTACCAGCCGATGACATTAAAAGAGAATGGATTGGAAAAACTGGGGGATATCCACTATAAAACCAAATGGTACCAGAACGGCGCGACGACTCAGGGGATGTATTTGACGGTAATGCACAGGCCGGAGGATAACGGGCTGGACTTTAATTTTGAGCATCAGATCAAGGCAGTCAGCAAAGAAGAGCTGGAATATCTGTATTATTATCTGTGTAAAATTATGTTTAAGGGAATCGAAAACCCGAATCTGACAATCGGGGAAATTTTAAAATTAGTTTAAGCGGCTGAGGAGAATGGATAAGATGATTGAAAAATTAAAAGATATTATTGTAAATTATGTAGAAGTGGAGCCGGACGCAATTGGGCCGGATTCCCGTTTTATGGAGGATTTAGGGTTTACTTCATTTGATTTTATGAGTATGCTTGGAGAAATTGAAGATGAATTTGATATCGAGGCAGATCCAAAGAAAGCGGCGGATCTGCGCACGGTAGGAGAAGCGGCGGAATATCTGGAAAGTCTGATGAACTAGGGGGCCAAAATATGATTTGTAATACAATTCGTGATATATTACTGGAGACAGAAAAGAAATACGGCGATATGGACGCAGTCCGCTATAAGGTGGGAAAAGACAAAATCGAATCCAAAACCTATACCCAGCTGCGGCAGGACAGCGAGCATTTTTCCGGTGCGTTAAAAGAAATGGATATGCAGGGAAAACACATTGCAATTTTAGGAGCTTCTTCCTATGCGTGGATTGTCGCTTATCTTGGAACGGTGAACTGCAGCAGTGTGGCAGTGCCGTTAGACGTATCTCTTCCGGCAGCAGAATTATGTGAACTCCTGGATCGGGGCGACGTATCGGCGCTGGTTTATGACGAGCTGCGCGCAGATGTGGCCGCTATGGCAAAGACAGCCTGCCCGAAGCTTCAGAAACTGATTTCCATGCAGAAACAGGAGCATGAAGAGGACATACTCTCTATGACAAAACTGATAGAAGAAAGCGGCTCCGGATTTGACGCATGGGCGAATATGGAAGAAGTCTGCACAATTATGTATACCTCCGGCACAACCGGAAAGAGCAAGGGCGTTATGCTGACCCAGCGGAACCTGGCGGAAAACGCTACCTGCCTGGATATGCATATTCCGCCAAGAACCGTTATTTTATCAGTATTGCCGATCCATCATGCCTATTGCCTGAGTATGGATATTTTAAAAGGAATTTCCCTTGGAAGCATTATCTGCATCAACGATTCCCCAATCCGGATGGCGAAAAATATCCATCTGTTTGGGCCGGATATGATACTGATGGTGCCGATGATGATAGAAACTTTTGCAAAAAAACTGGAAGATATCAAAGATGTTCCGCCGGAATATGTCAAGAAAGAGGTATTTGGAGAACGGCTGCATACGATATGCAGCGGCGGCGCTTATCTGAACCCGGATTATATCGATCTTTTCCGGAAATACGGAATTAATATACTTCAGGGCTACGGTATGACAGAATGCGCTCCGGTGATCAGCACCAATCTGGACTGGGAGCATAAAAGAGATTCCGTAGGCAAGCTGATGCCAAACTGTGAAGCAAAAGTGGTAGACGGAGAACTCTGGGTGCGCGGAAGCAGCGTTATGCAGGGCTACTACAAAATGCCGGAAGAAACGGCAGAGGCGCTTACAGAGGATGGCTGGCTTTGTACCGGAGATCTGGGGTATGTAGACGAGGATCGTTTTATATTCCTGACCGGGAGAAAGAAGAACCTGATTATAACGAAGAATGGAGAAAATGTATCTCCGGAGGAAATTGAAAACAAACTGCACGTAAACCGTCTGGTACAGGAAGTACTGGTACGGGAGAGCAATGGTTCGATTGAAGCCGAGATATTCCCGGATGCAGAATATGCTGCAAAACAGCAGATTGCGGATATCGAAAAGAGCATTCAGGAGATTGTGGATTCCTATAATAAAGAAGTGCCGGCTTATAAGAAAGTCGCATCAGTAAAACTGCGTGACAGAGAATTTGAGAAAACAGCGGCAAGAAAGATTAAACGTGTATAATATACATCGGGGGTGGCTTTAACCACCCCCGATATTCATTACTCCATTTCCAGTAATTTTTTGACTGCTGCTACCATATCTGGATGCTTTCTGAGATTTAGAACAACTGATTTCTCGAAATGGCTAATCTCCAATGCTGGATTGTCATGATAACCAAATGTACCGAGAATGTCGTTGATATTATAAATCTCACAGAGAACTAAAAGCGTATCCGCATTTGGCTGAGACTGTCCGTTTTCCCAGCCATATATGGTCTTTTCCGCCACACTGAGGGATTTGCTCTCTAACTTGCGCACAACCTCTCTGACAGAAAGGGAATTGCGTTTACGGGCTTCTCTCAGTACTTTTGCAATTCTTTCATTTTTCATGTTTTCCTCCTGTAAAAATTTTTTCGACATTTTCCGACATTATATAATGAAACATACATTATACTACCGTATCTTATAGTAATAGACGGAATATGTCAAATGGTTTTTTGCTGGAAATTTCTATCTTTTTACAATTTTGTAGTAATTTCTGGCTGTTACCGTATAAATCAGCACATACATAACCGAAAATATCAAAAAGCAGATAACGGTACAGGTGATATACAGGCTTGTGTTCGCCAGATCAAACAGCAGGAGCAATTTGGATATCAGCGGAAATGCCGCCGCTACATGGCACCCGGCTGCAATCAGGGGCAGGAAGAATACCGTAAGTACCTGGGAGCGGATGGAGGATTTTACTTCTTCTAAGCTCATGCCAACTTTCTGCATAATTTCAAACCGTTCCTTGTCGTCGTATCCTTCCGAAATCTGTTTATAGTAAATAATCAGGACAGCTGCCATAATGAAGAGGAAGCCGAGGAAAATACCAATGAAAAAGAATCCGCCGTATAAAGAGATAAACGACTGTCTTGCGCCTGCGCTTGTTTCGATTCTGCCATCCAGATCCTGTTCTGCAAGCATATGGAGCATCGCTTCACGAAAATCCAATTGTTCTTCTTCCCCTTCATCCGTATCAAATCCGTAAAACTTTTGCATACTGCCAGAGGAAGCGCCGTTTTTCTCCTGCAGTTCATATAGGTGCCCGATATCCTGTATATCAGGGACAACTATGCACTGGGAGCTGAAAAGATTGGCCATCTGATCGCCGTTTTTTACAAAAGCATTCAGTGTTTCTTTGACCGAAAATGTTTCTCCAAATATATCAATGGAAGAGGCGCCGATTGGTTCCCGCTTGGAATAAAGCAGCACTTCGCCTTTTTCAAGGGTTTTATCTTCTCCCATGGCTCTGTTGTAGTCCGTTAAGGAGATGACAAACAGAGTATTGATAGAAGAGACGTTGGAAAATCCGCTGTCTTCAGTCATATAAAAACGGCTGCCGTCACGCAACGCTGCAAATTGCAGATACGTATAGCTGATTTCTTCTGTTACATGCAGATTTTTTTCTTTCTGCAGCTGGCGGACAGCGTCAAATGTGTCTTCTGATGCTTCTGCTTTGGTTTGGATGGTAAAATGATACGGATAGCGGGAGTTTAGAATATCCTCTATTCCGATCATCAGCGATGTTGTGGAGGAAACAATCACTAACACCATGGTAGATAAAATGCAGATATTGGCAAGGCCCACAGCATTTTGCTTCATCCGGTAAATCATGCCGGATATGCTGGTGAAATGCTTTGGGTGGTAATAAAACCGTTTATTTTTGCGCAGCAGCTTTAAAAGCGCGATACTGCCTGCCGTAAAGAGCAGATAAGTGCCTGCGATAACCAGAAGGACAGCGGTAAAAAAGACAGGAATGGAAGCTATGGGATTTTCCGTGGTAATTGCAAGATAATATCCCGTTCCAAGGCAGACGGCTCCCAGAGCTGCAATCAGCCATTTTGTCTTTGGTTCTTTTTCCCCCTGGTTACCGGCGCGGAGCAGATCAATGGGATTTGCCACATGGATCTGGCGCAGGGCATTCAGATAAATCAGGATGAAAATAGCGGCGAATAACAGGAGCGTAGCGCGGATTGCTTTTGCAGAGATAAAGAATCCCAGTGAGATTTCGGCGTCGATTAATCGGGCAATCAGCAGAAACATTACTTTATCAAACACAATGCCGAGCAGGAAACCGCCTGCAAAGCTTACCAGCGATGCATAAACTGTTTCCCATCCAAGAACTTTAGAAATATGCCTTTTTTCCATACCCAAAATGTTGAACAGGCCAAACTCCTTTTTCCGGCGCTTGATCAGAAAGCTGTTGGTATAAAATAGAAAGATAAAGGCGAACAGTGCAATAATGTATGTTCCAAGCCCCAGAAGATAGCGGAGCATATCGTCCCCGGCCATGCCTTTTATCCCCGGATTTAAAGACAGGGATTTTACGATATAAAACATGGCTGTGGTTACAATACAGGTCAGAATATAGGGGATATAGGTTTTCTGGTTTTTCTTTATATTATCAGCTGCAAGTTTTCTGTAAAATCCTTTTGTCATTGTCTCTCACCACCTGTCGCTAACAGTGTCAGGGTATCGGAAATTTTCTGATACAACTGCTCGTTTGTCTGATTGCCCCGGTAAATCTGATGAAATACCTCGCCGTCTTTGATAAAGAGAATGCGCCCCGCGTGGCTGGCGGCTTTGGTAGAATGTGTTACCATTAAAATAGTCTGGCCTTCCTGATTAATTTCATGAAAGGCGTCAAGCAGGCTGTCTGTGGAACGGGAGTCTAACGCTCCGGTTGGTTCATCCGCCAGAATCAGCCGCGGTTCTGCAATCAAAGCCCTGGCGACAGCCGCCCGTTGTTTTTGGCCGCCGGAAACTTCATAGGGATATTTGGAAAGGATATCCGTAATCCCAAGCTTTTTTGCAAGCGGCGTCAGGCGGCGGTGCATTTCCTGATAGTCTTTGCCGTCGAGTACCAGAGGCAGGAAAATATTGTCCTGCAGGGAAAAGGTATCCAGCAGGTTAAAATCCTGAAAGACAAACCCCAGGTTTTTGCGCCGGAATGCCGCCAGTTCCCGCTCTTTTACTTCTGCCAGACTTCTGCCGTCTAAGAGCGCCTGGCCTCCGGTTGGCTTATCCAGGGCAGCCAGAATATTTAATAAGGTGGTTTTTCCAGAACCGGATTCCCCCATAATTGCTACATATTCGCCCTCTTCTACAGAAAAGGACACATTGGTCAGGGCCTGCACCTGATTGCCGCCAAACCGTGTGGTATAGATTTTTTTCAGGCTCTGTGCTTCTAATAATGACATATTGTATGCCTCCTTCCTATCTTGTGCCCTTATGATATAATATAGCCGAACGTTCCGACATCGAATCGGGTGACAGTTCGGCCGTCTGAGGTGACATTTTTGTAAGGCAGGTGTTTACTCTGCTTCCAGTTTTTCCCGATGCAGATCTAAAGTAACTACCGTACCTGCATGGATTGCGGATTCCACGCGGATTTTATGGGAGAGTTTTTCCGCCGTAAGACGGCACAGGTAAAGCCCAAGTCCTGTAGATTTCTTATCTGCCCTTCCATTATATCCGGTAAATCCTTTTTCAAAAATCCGGGGCAGATCCTCTGGCGCAATACCGATTCCCGTATCGGAGATTTTTAACCGCTGATGTCTGGTAACCAGGATGGAAACGGTGCGTTCCGGTTGTTCCGCGGTGTATTTCACGGCGTTGGACAATAACTGCTCAATGATAAATAGCAGCCATTTTTCATCGGTCAGAACCGTAACTTCAGTTGGTTCGTAGACGAGGCGGATTTTGTTCCGGATAAACTGCGGCGCATATTTGCGGATGGCCTGCCGGATGATGTCGTCCAGGGCATATTCCTTTAGTACAAAATCGGAAGAACTGCTTCCCAGGCGCAGATAATTCAAAGCCATTTCCACATACTGTTCAATGGAAAACAGTTCGGCGGCAAGCTCCCGGTATTCGGGAAGCTCTTCACTCTGTAACGTCATTCGCATAACGGAGATCGGAGTTTTAATCTGATGTACCCAGGTCGTATAATAATCCAGAATCTCCTGACGTTCATTCTGCCATGCGGTCAGATTGTGATCAAAGATTTGTTTTAGAGCCAGAAGCATCTGCTGATAATCCGCTTCTAAAAGCATTGCCGGCTCCGGCAGCTCATCTGTCAGAAGATGGATATTGCGCAGGATTCTGATTCGCTCGATATGTTTTTTCCGGTAAAAAATAAAATGTACTGCCAGAACAGCTGCCGTAAGCAGAAAACAAAGTCCGGACGCATACCATACCGCTTCCGCCTCCAGCCGGTACAGTGAAAAAATCATGGCAAATATTCCGGCATACAGCAGAAACATCAATGCTGTATACCGGTACTGCCATAGATACTGTTTTAAAATATGCGGTTGTTCTTGTTTTTCCATATTCATAAAATTGCCTGCTTTCTGAAGTTTAAGTTTTACTCAATGATATATCCATGCCCGATTTTGGTTGTAATAAAATCGGACAGCCCTGCCTGTTCCAGCTTTTTGCGAAGACGGTTGACATTCACGGTCAGGGTGTTTTCTTCCACATAAGAATCCATCTGCCATAGCCTTGTCATCAGCGTATCCCGGCTGACGACTTTGCCCTTATTCTCCAGAAGTGTCTGCAGAATGCGAAATTCATTTTTGGTCAGTTCTATTCTCTGCCCATTACAGGAGAGGGAGGCATCATTTAGATTCAGCATGGCGCCCCGGTGTTCGAGTACCGGAATCTTTCCCGCCATATCATAGGTTCTGCGGAGTACAGCCTGAATTTTTGCCGTCAGCACTTCCGGGTCTACGGGCTTTGGAATAAAATCATCTCCGCCCATATGGATCGCCATAATAATATTCATATTTTCAGACGCCGAAGAAAGAAATACAACGGGAACATTGGAAATCCTGCGGATTTCGCTGCACCAGTGATATCCATTGTAAAACGGCAGCATAATATCCATCAGAACCAGATGCGGATCGTAACGGATAAAATCAGGAATCAGATTATGAAAATCCTTTGCGCACATAACTTCATTCCCCCAGGCTTCTATCTGTTTTTTCATAGCCCTTGCCAGAGATAAATCATCTTCTACAATCAGGATTCGATACATAAGAATACCCTCTTTCATAATAGTCTTAAATTCAAATTCCGCCAGTTTCAAAAACTACAGAATTATAGTAACATAGAAATCAGATATATAGAATCCATATTTTTCTGTTGTAAGAATATAAAGAGATGTATTATAATGTAGAACAAATTCAAACGCAATGCTTACACATCCAGTATCATATCTCAAAGCTGCAGCATTGGGCAGGAAATGATCTTTGATTTTACTTATAAATTTTGCTTATAAATGAGATAAGATATATTAATTACACTTATTTATAAAGCAATGCTATGATAAACAAACACACAATGAAAAAGATGGAGGGATACCTATGAGCAATGTAAGAAGAGTCTACGTGGAAAAGAAACCCCCTTTTGCAGTTCAGGCAAAAGAGCTGAAGAGCGAAATTACAAGCTACCTTGGAATCAAAACCGTATCATCCGTGCGTGTCCTGATTCGCTATGACATGGAAAACATTTCCGACGCCACCTATCAGAAAGCAGTCCGTACCGTTTTTTCCGAACCTCCGGTTGATGATGTGTATGAGGAAAGCTTTGCTTTCGATAATGCGAGGACGTTTACGGTAGAATTTCTTCCGGGCCAGTTTGATCAGAGAGCCGATTCCGCAGAGCAGTGCGTAAAACTGCTGAATGAAAATGAGGAGCCGGTGATCCGTTCCGCCACTACCTATGTAATTGAAGGCGAAATCAGCGAGGAACAGTTCGCCGCAATCAAAGCGCACTGCATTAATCCGGTGGATTCGAGGGAAACTGGATTGGAGAAACCGGAGACATTACTCACAGAGTTTGAAGAACCGGAAGATGTGAAAACTTTTTACGGATTTACAAAACTGCCGGAAGCATTGTTAGAAGAATTATATCGTTATTTAAACCTTGCGATGACGTTTCAGGATTTCCTTCATATTCAGAATTACTTTCAAAAGGAAGAAAAACGGGATCCATCCATGACGGAAATCCGGGTATTGGACACTTACTGGTCCGATCACTGCCGCCATACCACGTTTTCAACAGAATTAAAAGACGTAGCCTTTGGCGAGGGCGATTACAAAGCGCCTATGCAGGAAACGTATGAAGACTATCTTGCGACCCATAAAAACCTCTATGCAGGCAGAAGCGACAAATTTGTCTGTCTGATGGATATTGCCCTGATGGCGATGAAACGGCTGAAAAAAGAAGGCAAATTAGAAGACCAGGAAGAATCCGACGAAATCAATGCCTGCTCGATTGTGGTTCCGGTCGAAGTAGACGGGCAGACTGAAGAATGGCTGGTCAACTTTAAAAACGAAACCCACAATCACCCCACAGAGATTGAACCCTTTGGCGGCGCTGCGACCTGCCTTGGCGGCGCAATCCGGGATCCTTTGTCCGGCCGTACCTATGTCTATCAGGCAATGCGCGTAACCGGAGCCGCAGATCCTACCGTGTCCGTCCGGCAGACGATGGAGGGAAAACTGCCGCAGAAGAAACTGGTCCAAAGCGCAGCGCATGGCTACAGCTCCTATGGCAACCAGATCGGCCTTGCAACCGGGTATGTCAAAGAAGTATACCACCCGAATTATGTAGCAAAACGTATGGAAATCGGCGCGGTTATGGGCGCGGCTCCAAGACGTGCCGTACAGAGGCTGACTTCCGATCCGGGAGATCAGATTATACTGCTTGGCGGACGAACCGGGCGCGACGGCTGCGGCGGGGCGACCGGATCTTCCAAGGCGCATAATACGGCGTCCATTGATACCTGCGGCGCGGAAGTCCAGAAGGGAAATCCGCCGACGGAACGTAAGATCCAGAGGCTGTTCCGCCGGGAAGAAGTAAGTAAAATTATTAAAAAATGTAATGATTTCGGTGCGGGCGGCGTATCGGTTGCGATTGGTGAGCTGGCGCCGGGATTACAGATTGATCTTGATAAAGTCCCCAAAAAATATGCGGGCCTGGATGGAACGGAAATTGCGATTTCCGAGTCCCAGGAGCGAATGGCGGTTGTGATTGCGCCAGAAGATGTTGAGGCTTTTCTGGCTTTTGCAAAAGAAGAAAATTTAGAGGCGGTAAAAGTGGCTGTTGTGACGGAGGAGCCGCGCCTGGTAATGCATTGGAGAGGAAAGGAAATTGTCAATATTTCCCGTGCTTTTCTGGATACGAACGGCGCGCATCAGGAAACTTCTGTGGCGGTAGACATCCCATCGAAAGCAGACAGCTATCTGGATCAGATTTCCACGCCGGCCGTAAAGGAAGCGTTAGAGCAGCAGAATCCGAAAGCGGCATGGCTGGCGGAACTGGCGGACTTAAATGTCTGCTCCCAGAAGGGCCTGGTAGAAATGTTTGACGCCTCTATTGGCGCAGGCAGCGTATATATGCCTTACGGCGGCCGTTACCAGCTGACGGAGACACAGAGCATGGTTGCGAAGCTTCCGGTGGCTGAGGGCAAAACAGATACCGTTACCATGATGAGCTATGGATTTGATCCGTATTTATCCAGCTGGAGCCCCTACCACGGCGCAGTGTATGCGGTACTGGAATCCGTATCCCGGATTGTAGCCGCAGGAGGAAATTTCCGGAGTATCCGCTTTACGTTCCAGGAGTATTTCCGCAGAATGTCAGAAGAACCTTCGCGCTGGAGCCAGCCCGTAGCGGCATTGCTGGGCGCATACAGCGCACAGATTGGATTTGGCCTGCCTTCCATCGGCGGAAAAGACAGTATGTCCGGCAGCTTTAATGAGATTGACGTGCCGCCGACGCTGGTATCATTTGCGGTCAATGTGGCAAAAGAGCGTAATATTATTACACCGGAGCTGAAAGCGGCGGGGAATCCGCTCTATTTATTTACGATCGAAAAAGACGCATATGATCTTCCGGTCTATCCGCAGATTATGAAATTGTACGATACGATCCATAAACTGACAGAGGCAGGCGTAATTGTGTCTGCTTATGCGCTGGATGGAAAAGGGCTTGCAGCCGCGGTAAGCAAAATGGCGTTTGGAAATAAACTGGGCGTTACGGTTTGTGAGGATATCAGCGAGGATATATTATTTGCACCAGGATTTGGAACTGTGGTTGCGGAAGTAACCGCGGAAAAAGCTCCGGAAGTAACCGCAGCCTTTGAACAGGCAGGAGTATCCGCTTTTGTAACAGCGGCAGGCGAAGTAAATGACAAACAGTCCTTTATCTGGGACGATATGCGGATATCCATGGAAGAAGCCATTGACGCGTGGACAGGCACGCTGGAACAGGTATTCCCCACGCGGGCGTCCGAAGATAAGACGACGGTTGATACAGATGTGTTCCAGGCGGATCATATTTATATCTGTAAGCATAAAGTGGCAAAACCAACTGTGTTTATTCCGGTGTTCCCCGGAACAAACTGTGAATATGACAGTGCAAAAGCGTTTGAAGCGGCGGGCGCGGATGTGATGGTCAAAGTATTTAAAAACCTGAATGCAGAAGATATCCGGGATTCTGTGGAAGTCTTTGACAAGGCAATCAGCCAGTCCCAGATGATAATGTTCCCAGGCGGATTTTCCGCAGGCGATGAACCGGAAGGTTCCGCTAAATTCTTTGCTACGGCGTTCCGCAACGCAAAGCTGGCGGAAGCGGTAAATAAACTGCTAAACGAAAGAGACGGCCTGATGCTGGGAATCTGCAACGGTTTCCAGGCGCTGATTAAATTGGGATTGGCGCCATATGGCGAAATTACCGAGCAGAAACCGGATTCCCCGACGCTGACCTATAATATCATTGGCCGTCATATCAGTAAGATGGTATATACCAAAGTAGTGACCAACAAATCGCCCTGGTTAGCGGGAGCGGAAACGGGAAAAATATACTGCAATCCGGCTTCCCACGGAGAAGGCCGCTTTGTGGCGCCAAAAGAATGGATTGACAGGCTGTTTGCTAACGGTCAGGTAGCCACCCAGTATGTCAATGAAGCGGGGGAACCTACTATGGATGAGGAGTGGAATATCAATGGTTCTTACGCGGCAATAGAGGGAATTACCAGCCCGGACGGCCGCATCCTTGGTAAGATGGCCCATGCAGAACGCCGCGGACGGTCTGTGGCAGTCAATATTTATGGCGAGCAGGATATGAAACTGTTTGAATCAGGCGTGAATTATTTCCAATAAAACAGATTTGATACTGGCGCGGGAGTGAAATGTAACCAATTGCTGTTACGTTTCGCTTCCGTGCCAGTTTTACGTTGGTTGTAAATGAAGCGGATATCGGTTATACTGAAATCAACTTCCTGTAATGTATATTGTATGGGAAACACATAGTTGTAAAAATGGGACAATAAATATTTGGAATGAAATGAGGTGCGGCATGGCAAGGACAGTTGGAATCGGTCATCAGGATTTTGGCCAGTTAATGGAGCATAATTGTTTTTATGTGGATAAAACAGACTTTATCAGGGAATGGTGGGAAAGCAAAGACGTTGTGACTTTGATCACACGCCCCCGCCGGTTTGGCAAAACGCTGACTATGAGTATGACAGAGCAGTTTTTTTCGGTAAAGTATAAAGAGCATGGGGATGTATTTGAGGGGCTTTCCATCTGGCAGGACGAGACATACCGCAGCCTGCAGGGGACGTATCCGGTTATCAGCCTTTCCTTAGCAGATGTAAAAGAGTCCACGTTTGATCAGGCGAGAAAGCAGATATGCCAGATTATAAAATGTGTTTACAGAGAGTTTGATTTTTTGCTGGAAAGCGATGTGCTGAGTGAAAGTGAAAAGGAAGATTTTAGGACGGTTTCAGTGGATATGGAAAATTATAAGGCTGCATATTCGCTGAAATTACTGTGCAGTTATCTGTACCGCTATTATGGAAAAAAAGTAATTATTTTACTGGATGAGTACGATACGCCTATGCAGGAGGCATATGTGCATGGATTTTGGGAGGAGCTACTTCCTAAAGGATACCTCTATGCCATGCGGCATATTTAAGGAAATTGATACGGGAAAGAAACCCTCGGAAAAAACAGAACCGGAACGTTTTTACCATGGATTTGTGCTTGGCTTAATGGTGGAGCTGGCAGACAGGTATGCGATTACGTCCAACCGGGAAAGCGGGTTTGGCAGGTATGACGTGATGCTGGAACCAAAGAGCGGGAAAGATGACGCAATTATTTTGGAATTTAAAGTGCATGACCCGGAGGATGAAAAGAGCTTGCAGGATACGGTTAAAGCGGCTTTACAGCAGATTGAAGAGAAACAGTATGAAACAATTTTAATACAGAGAGGAATTCCTGCTGAGAGGATTCAAAAATACGGGTTTGCATTTGAAGGGAATACGGTTCTGATTGGATGACAACGGATGATGTTAAAATGACGGAAATCCTGTAATAAAAACGGATCGCATTGTTTTCCTTTTGGTGATTTGGTATAATTGTCCAGGAAATATAAGGATAAATAACACAAAAAAGGGGGTTATGCGAGGTGAAATTCTCAAAGTTTTTCAGAACCGCCATTGCAGGACTGACTGCCGCTACAATGACAGTGACTATTCTGCCGGTTTATGGAATGAACAGCGTAAAGGCGGCGGTGGCTGAAGATAATCTGATTCTTCATTGGAATATGACAGTTGGAGATGATGATAAGCTGATTGATCTGACTGGAAACGGCCATAGCGGTAATCGGATCAATCAGACGTCAATTTCTAAAATTGAGCAGGTTGATGTGCTTAATCTGGAGGGAGGCTATGTGGATATTCCGCAGGGGACGATTGGCAGTGAAGATACGGAGCTTACGGTGAATATGCTTGTGAAGTGTACGGAAATTGTAAAATCATCCTGGATGTGGTGTATCGGTTCTTCCTGGCAGTATAATATGTATGTTTCGGGAAGCTACAGCAATCAGGGGAATATGCATGGGGCGGTTACCTGTGTCCCAAGTACAGGCGGAGACGGATGGAATTATGAGTCTGCCGTTGACGGTACAGGCGGCATTGTTGTAAATGAATGGCAGAATATTACCGTTACCTACAAAGATAACGGAGATTTTGTATTCTACAAAAACGGTGTGCGTCAGGGAGGTATTACGGTAGCTGACGGTAAAGTAGACAAAAGCTGTTCATTACAGGAAATTATGGGCCATAACGATCAGCGGGACGGCCTGATGGGCTGGTCGTTTTATGGATTAGATGGAAAGGGAAATAATGATCCGCCGTTTAAAGGAGCTGTTGGGGATTTCAGAATTTATAATCATGCTATGACGGCAGATGAGGTAGCTGAACTGCAGGCTGAGATTGATGAGGAACTGGAAAATCTGAAAGTAAATGATTTTTCTGTAAATGATATTGATCTGACAGAAGAGGAATGCCTTGGTACAAATACTTCCAAAGACGCGGTGACAGCCAATCTGTCGCTTCCAAAAGTTACTACAGTTACAGTCGCGGGCGTCACTAAGGATGCGCAGATTACCGGATGGGCCAGCAGCAATACCGCTGTGATTGGGAGCGATGGAACAGTAATACGCGGGCTGGACGATACAGAGGTTACACTGACAGCTTCCGTCACCTTGAACGGAAAAACAGTGGAAAAATCGCTGATATTTACCGTACCCGGTTCCGCAGAGCCGGAAGATATTGTAAAATCGGCAGCGGAAAAGCTTGTGATCCCCAATGCGGATGATCTCCGGGGGAGCGTCACGCTTCCTGTAAAAGGAGAAAAGGCAGGCGTTGCCATTCAATGGGAATCCTCCAATGAATCTGTGATCAGCGCAAAGGATCATGACGGCATTCTGGCGGGGATTGTCAACAGGCAGAATACGGATACAAAGGTTACGCTGAAGGCGACGATTACATATGAAGAGGCGTCCGCAGAAAAGAAGATCGAATGTACTGTGAGGAAAAAAGCAGAAGCCCCGGTACTGACGGATTATCTGTTTGCGTATTTTCCATATACCAGCACAAAAGACGAACGGATTTATTTTGGAACCAGCCGCGACGGGCTGAATTTTACCGCATTAAACGATAGTAAATACATTTTGGAATCGACATTGGGAACACACGGCCTTCGGGATCCGTTTATTATCCGCTCGCATGAGGGCGATAAGTTCTATTTGATTGCTACCGACCTGACCGTAGCGGGCATTACGCAGGATGGGGAAAACTATCCGGGGCAGGGCTGGGATCAGAATCAGACGAACGGCAGCCAGAGTATTATGGTCTGGGAGTCTAACGACCTGGTAAACTGGTCAGAGCAGAGAATGTGCAGAGTAGCGGCGGATGATGCGGGCTGTACATGGGCGCCGGAGGCATACTGGGATGACGAACTTCAGCAGTATGTGGTATTTTGGGCGTCAAAGCTTAAGAGCGGCGGCAAGCAGAGAGTTTATTATGCGACGACAAGAGATTTCTACACGTTTTCAGAAGCGCAGGTATGGATTGAAGAAGCGGGTTCTGTCATCGATACGACAGTGATTAAAGTTGGAGAATATTATTACCGCTATACCAAGAATGAGGACGGAGCGGCAAACCGGTTTGGAACGCCATCGAAGCGGGTATATTGTGAGAGAAGCAAATCCCTGACGTCGAAGGATTGGGAGCTTGTGCATAAAAATTCTCTGGACGTCAGCGGCGGGCAGATTGAAGGCCCCTGTATTTTTAAACTAAACAGCGATGATGTAGCACATGCAAAACAGATCGCTTCATTAAA
Organism: uncultured Lachnospiraceae bacterium; assembly: GCA_910588565.1. Classification (GTDB taxonomy): domain Bacteria; phylum Bacillota; class Clostridia; order Lachnospirales; family Lachnospiraceae; genus Roseburia_B. Next base: position 14,537 of record CAJUPF010000001.1, on the reverse strand, counting down.
AGGATTTACATTAGAAGGTGACGATGTATACTGTCTGGCTGCGGACAAAACAGGAAGTACGATTTTCCCAGGTCTTTCAACAGATATCACGTCGGGCTCGTTTTACGTGCTTGGCACCGGAAAAGCAGAAACTGTCAATGGCACCCTGCTTTACTCCATGCCGGAGCCGGACGCCAGCCATGGTACGATAATGCCGGTTACAGCAGAAGAATACAACAATCTGATGCTGAAATACGATACAGAGTATGCGGCGGCAGCGGCAGCAATAATAGAAAAAGCAGAGAAAGCAGCAGAAAAGGTGACGCTGGATATTTCTTCGCCAGTGACTTCTGATCTGACGCTTCCAACACTGGAAGAAGACGGCATACGGCTTACATGGAAATCTTCTGATGAATCTGTCCTTGCAGCGGATGGAACCGTAAACCGCCCTCTGTATCAGGATGGAGACGCAACGGTAGTATTGACGGCAGTTGTGACGGCAGCGGGTAATGATGTAGTAGCCGATCAGGTAAAGACCAAAGACTTTACAATCACCGTAGCAAAGAAAGAGCCGGCAGCAGTAACGGGCATTCGATTAGATCGGACTGAACTTTACCTGAAAACCGGAGACACTGCAGAATTGAAAGCGACGATAACGCCAGCGGATGCTACAGATAAAACAGTGGCATGGGAATCCAGTGACAAAACAGTAGCCAGTGTTTCCAAAGGCAGAGTAACAGCTGTGAAAGAAGGAACAGCAACGATTACAGCTTCCGCAGCAAACGGCGTAAAGGCAGAGTGCCAGGTAACGGTACGAAATAATCTGATTGCAGTAACAGGAGTTGCCTTAAATCAGACGGAGCTTTCCCTGAAAGCCGGGCAGACAGCCACACTGACGGCTGCAGTCGTACCGGAAGATGCCACAGATAAGGCAATTCGATGGGAATCCAGCGATGCAGCTGTAGCCAGCGTTTCTGATGGAATAGTAACAGCTGTAAAAGAAGGAACAGCAACGATTACAGCTTCCGCAGCAAACGGCATAAAGGCAGAGTGCCAGGTAACGGTAACAGAAGAACAAAAAGCACCGGATGATTCAGAAAACACTCAAAAAGAGATCAAGATAACGCTAAACAAAAAAACAATCACTCTTGGCGCAAAAGAATCAGCGACGCTAACCGCAACCGTTACGCCAGCAGGCATAAAACAGGCCGTTAAATGGACGTCAAACAAAACAAGCGTTGCAACGGTGAAAAACGGCAAAATTACCGCAAAGAAGAAAGGCACAGCAACGATTATCGCAACAGCAGCCGGGAAAACTGCAGCCTGTAAGGTTACTGTGAAAGCTGCGCCCACTAAACTTACGCTGAACAAGAAATCCATCACACTGAAAAAAGGAAAGACATTCCAGATTAAAGTGAAAAAGATGAACCCGAAGAATACATTATGTACAAAGTTCAAATATACTTCCAAGAAATCAAAAATAGCGAAAGTATCGTCCAAGGGCAAGATTACAGCGGTAAAGAAAGGTTCTGCAACAATAACGGTTACCTGCGGCAATAACAAAAAAGCAAAAGCAACAATAAAGGTAAAAGTAAGATAGAAGAACGTGGGCAGAGGCGTACCGAAATATGTTGCCGGGATGTCCGGAACAGAGCTTGTATGGGAGACAATAAATAGCATAATCCGGCGGAAAAATCTGCCCACACAGCTGCAGTCGCTGCACAGTAACCATGAATATTCACAGAAACAGCTTTCAGAAAAGCCTGATGTACCCTGATGAAGCAGCTGATGGATTATAATTGCTTTGAATGAAATATCCTGGAAAAAGCAGTTTTTTGTTTGTACAAAAGTAACAAATGATTTGGTAGAAATTTTGATTAGAGAAGATTTTTTTTATGAAAAATAACGAAAAAGATATTTCTTATAAAAGGATCTTAAAACAATTTGCAAAATTTACGAAAAATAGTTAGAATAGAACTTGCATGGGCAGCAGCCAGGCCAAAGGCTGCAGTTCAAAAATAATGTACAATGGGAGGTAGTACTTATGAAACAAAGATTTAGGCGGTACCTGGCAATGTTTTTATCCGTTGCTATGGTATTCACAATGCTTCCGGCATCGGTAGCGATGGCGGATGATGAGGCAGCAGGAGGAGAACCGGCTGGAGTAGTGACACCGGCATCGCCGACGACTCCGGTAACCGCATTAGAACCAGTTACGGCGAAGGTTTTTGGGGCATCTGGCGAGCAGACTGAAGAAAATTCCTGGCTGATTGCTACAACTGGCAATGGAAGCGAAACCGGGACAAACACGGCAGCTGCTTATGTAAAAGATGAAACAGCCAGCTCAAATGAAGGAGGGCTTGGCAGTGCGCGAATGGCAGGGATGGTTTTTGAATTACCGAATGAACTAGACGAGTCGGTGTCAATTGCAAAAGCTACCGTGACAATGAAGACAACGGGCGCGAATAAAAATTTGGGATCTAACTGGACAAAATTAGGTTTATTCCGGGTGGCAGCCAATGCTTTTGATACTATAGGTGCAACTGCGGAAAGCATGAAATCAGAAGAGAATTACCCGGCAATAGATAATAACTATGCAAAAGATGCAACAGTATACAGCGAAGAACGTATTTCAAAGACGCCTGGGACAGCAACTTTTGATGTTACAGATTGGCTGAAGGCATCTGTGCAGAAGAAAGATAAATACGCCATTTACCGTTTGCAGACAGTAGCAGCCGGCGTTTTGGTATCGAAAGACATGCCTGTTCTGAAGATTATAACAGATGCAGAAGCGGTTGCAGCGGATGCGGAAGCAATTACACTTCCTTCTACTGTAAGGGATAATCTTACACTGCCAAAAGAAGGGTCTAACGGCACGGTAATTGAATGGTCATCCAGCAATGAATCTGTGATTAGTAATACCGGCATAGTAACCAGAGGAGCTGAAGATATATCGGTTACCTTAACCGCTACGATTAAAAAAGGGAATGAAGTTAAAAGTAAGTTGTTTACTATAACCGTTAAGAAGCTGCAGGAACAGCAGAACGATTTGCTGGCGGAATATACATTTAGTATAGAGGGTACTGCGGTTGCAGCAAAAGATATTACAGAACAGTTTGATGCGGAAGTAAAAGGCAGTGGGGCAACTGTGCAAAACGGTATGCTGGCTCTTCCAGGTGGTGAGGCAGGTTCTAATGCGGCATATGTAGAGCTTCCGGGCGAACTCTTTGAAGGGCAGAATACGCTTACGATTACAACATGGCTGAAAAATGAGACGGGCGCAGGCGATTATGCCGCGATGTTTTTTGGTTCGCCAAGCAAACATGTCAGCAATAATTCTACAGCGGATATGCCGGTAAACTACTGGCTTTTGAATCCATCCAAAGGTGGTAAATTTAAATCCGTATGGACAAATAGTAATGATGCTAATGCGCCATATAATACAGAGACTGCCACATCTACAGTAACTACAAATGATGAATGGTCACTGTATACAACAGTAATTACACCAGATAAAATTATTGGATATTATAATGGTGAAAAGGCTTCTGAAGCAAGTAAGACAAAAACAACGACAGATTTTGGCGATGGCTTGGTAGCGTTTATCGGACGTTCTTCTTATAATGATAAATTTTATAAGGGCGGTGTTTATGGCGTAAAAGTATTTAGCAGGGCATTGACAGAGGATGAGATCTGGGATGAATATTACACAAATTATCCTTCGGAAGCGACTCCGTTTGAATCCATCAAATCAGTATTAAAAGAGATTATGCTCGGGGAAAATGAGAGCGCGGATTCTGTTGTAAAGCCGCTGTCATTTCCGGCTGAGAAAAATAAAGTCAGTCTGGTATGGGGATCTTCTGATACAACTGTTATCGGTGCAGATGGTAAAGTTGGAAAAGAGGGGCAGACAGTGATTTCTGTTACAGGTACTTATGAAGGAAAAGAAGTATTTACAGAGTCGTATAATGTTACTGTAATTAGCGAAGAAACATTTGTATTAAATGCAATTGATATTCCAAATAAAGATAATATCAAAGGTAATATAACACTTCCCTCTGTTGGGAAGAATGGTGAGCCAATTACATGGTCATCTTCAAATACAGATGTAATTTCTGTTGAAGAAACAGTCAACAGTGATTATGATAATACGCCTGCAGGTGTTGTTACAAGACAGGCACAGAATATGAAAGTAACATTGACGGCAAAAGTTGATGTGAATGGAAAGCAGGCGGAAAAAGAAATTGAAGTGAGTGTAGTTAAGGCTGCTCAGCTGGGAACTATGACAGATTATGTGTTTGCTTATTTTATCGGTGATGGTGCCGGGCAGGAACGGATTCATTTTGCATCCAGCCGTGATGGATTGAACTGGGAAGAATTAAATGGCGGAGAGGCAGTATTGGAATCTACGTTAGGCACAAAAGGTCTTCGTGACCCATATATCTGCCGTTCTCCGGAAGGCGATAAGTTCTATATGATCGCAACAGATTTAAATATTGGTTCAGGTACGGGCTGGACAGCGGCACAGAATGCAGGAAGTCAGGCAATTATGGTCTGGGAATCAGATGATCTGGTAAACTGGGGCGAGCAGCGCATGGCAACTGTCAGTGCAGAGATTCAGGCAGGATGTACATGGGCACCAGAGTTTTACTATGATGACACAACCGGAGAGTACATCGTATTCTGGGCTTCTAAAGTAGCTCCAAATTATAATAAGCAGAGAGTATATTACTGCAAAACAAGAGATTTCTATACATTTACAGAACCGAAACTGTGGATTGAAGAAGATTATAGTGTGATTGATACTACAGTAGTGAAAGAAGACGGTGTTTATTATCGTTTTACAAAGAATGAAAATGATGGCCAGAAATATATATATATTGAAACATCAGATACTTTATTGGGAGAATGGACTCGCTTAAGTTCTCCAACGCTGGAGGCATACAATAACACAAACGGGAAAGCTGTAGAAGGCCCTTGCTGCTTTAGGTTCAATGACGATGACATTGAGGGAACAGGCGGCTATAAATGGGGACTGCTTTTAGACAATTGGACTTATTTTGCAGTGGCTACAAAAGATTTAAGTACAGCAGTGTTTGATAGCCTTGATACTGCTAAACTTCCATCCAGGCCTCGTCATGGTACGATTATGAATATTACGGCAGATGAGTATCAGAAGATAATGGAGGCTTATGGGCGTCCTTCTGTAGCAGATGATGCTATTCCAGATTATGTAGCAACTGGATATCAACTTCCTGAAAAAGTAGTTGTTACTTATGTTGGAAAAGAACTTGAAGTTGGGGTAACATGGGATAAAACTGCAGCTGATTTTGCACAGTCGGGCACAGTAACTGTAAAAGGAACTCTGACTGGAACGGATAATGACAAAATTGATGGCTATGAATTTACAAAAACTATTGAAGTAATTTCTGATAAACTGATTTACTATATTGACTCCGGCGTTGGTTCCTGGAATCAGAATATGCCAAAGTCCAGTCCATATAACGCTGTCAGCAGTATCGACGGAATTGCGCTTCGGAACGAAATACCTGACCAGACATATTCTGCTGAGAATAAGTGGGGTATTATAGGCGGAGATGATATCATAGGAAACCGTACCAGCACAACTGCTTCCATATATTCAAATGGATGGTATGCAAAAGGAGGCAAAAATTGTGAATATGTGATTCCGCTGGAAAACGGAACATACTCTATTACCGGCTATTTTGGTGAATGGTGGAGTGTAACCCGCCCGATGAAGTTTTATGCACAGTATACAAATTCTGAAGGTGAAGTTGTAAATAGTGAAGAAAAGACTCTGACGGTTAGCGGAAGTAATAGCAGTGATACATGTACGCTTCAGTTAGAAGTGAAGGATGTTGCTGAAGGTGAAACAGTAGATGTGCATATTTTATCAACAAAGAATGAGAGCAGTAATCCAGATCCTGTAATTGCCGGGCTTTCTATTGAGAAGCTGTCGATGACAGAAGAAGAGCAGGAGCTGAATGCAGTAATAAGTGCATTTGCTCATGTTGATGTAGCACAGGAAAGTTATGAGTTAACTGTTGATAATAGTGCAGATATTGAAGTTAAGTATCCGGAAGGCTTTGCGGATAAATTGGCTGCAGCAGGATGTGAGGTATCTGTAGCATATAAGAGCGATAATAACGCAGTAACTGTTGATGAGAATGGAAAGGTTCAGGCCGTAGCGGAAGGAACAGCGAAAATTACGGTAACATTCACATTAACGCGTAATTCCCAGACGGTAAAAACTGTCTCAAAGACGGTAACTGTCAACGTTGCAAAGAATGAGCAGCAGATAGCAGAAGAAGCAGTCAAAGCAGCATTAGAAAAGATTACTCTGGCTAAGTCTAGCTATGAATTAACCGCAGGTGATACCGCAACAATTACGGTGAACTATCCGGAAGGCTTTAAAGACAAACTGACTGCAGCAGGCTTGACGGCAACAACAAGATACAGCGCAGATAATGCAGCAGTAAGTGTTAATGATAATGGAAAAATTACAGCAGCAGCGGCAGGAACCGCAACAATTACGGTGACAGTTACATTAAATGACGCAGGCACTACATCGAAGTCATTAACAGCAGCAGTTAAGGTAAACGCAAAACAACAGTCAGGCGGCGATAACCAAGGCGGTAATAACCAGGGAGGAACCAACCAGGGCGACGGCACTACACAGTCGGATACCACACCAGCCAAGATTAAATTAAGCGTTACTAAAGCATTCAGCCTTGGCCTTGGCGAATCAACTAAGTTAACGGCGACCGTTACCAACAAAGCGGGCGAGGTTCTGAAAAACCAGAAGATCACATGGTCTGTTGATAAAAAAGGCAAGAAGGCTGTAACAGTGAAAAACGGTAAGATTACGGCTTCCAAGAAGAAAACAGGGACAGCTACAATTACCGCAAAGACATCAAACGGCAAAACAGCGAAAGTCAAAGTAACGGTTAAGAAGAAACCGACGAAGATTACCATAACATATCCAAAGAAAAAGAGCGTAACCTTAAAGAAAGGAAAAACGCTTAAGCTTAAGACGAAGGTTACTCCGTCAAAAGCAGCAAGCTACAAGATTACGTATAAGTCAAGCAAGAAGAAAGTTGCAAGCGTTTCTGACAAGGGTGTTGTTAAAGCGTTAAAGAAAGGAACTGCAACAATTACAGTAAAGACCTACAATGGTAAGTCGGCTAAGGTTAAGGTTACTGTAAAATAGCCTGAAAACCAAAATGGCCGCAGAATGCAAATTTCAGGGACATGAAGCTGCTTCATGTCCCTGAAATAAATAGGGGGTAATATATGAGGATATACACAAAAAAGATACTGTCAATATTCCTGGCGCTCGCTATGTTATTGACCATGTTTCCTGCATCAGCGGTGAAAGCAGAAGAAACTACTCAGACAGTTGCCTGCAGCAAAGTTGCTGCATCTGGCGGGCAGAGTGGAATTCCGGAGAATACGTATCTGGTGGCAGTAGGCGGTGAAGGCACAGGTACGAGTACAACGGGCAGTAATGCTGGTGCGGCTTATATTTCAGGGGAAACTGCCAGCAGTTCTTCAACCATATTAGGCGGTGCAAGAAGAGCGGGAATAGGATTTGATCTTTCTGAATTTGACATAGAGAATCCGGATTTAATCAGCAATGCTGCCGTGACGATTAATGTCCAGTCTGTAAATGGGAATATGGAAGACAGCAGCAAGTTCTGGACGAAAGCGGGCTTGTTTGCAGTAGACGCGTCGTATTATGATAATATATCAGCAGATGAAAGTTCTTATCCAGCTAAAAATGGCGACTATTCCCAGACAGCAACCGTATACTGCGATGAGCAGATAGCAAATAACGAAGCCGGACTGGGTGTTAAGACCTTTAATGTAACAGATTGGATCAGAGCGGCATTGAAAGCGGGCGATACAAAAGCTGTTTTCCGCCTTCAGACCGTAATTGCGGGGTGGTATTTTTACTATACAGGCGATAACGCGCCAACATTATCCATTACTACCATCACTGCGCAGGATGCTGTAGAACGGGCGGCCGCGGGCTTATCACTTCCACAAAATGCAATATTCAATCTGGCGCTGCCCACAGAAGGCAAATACGGAACAGCCATTTCCTGGACGAGCGATCATCCGGAAATTATTGCGGCGGATGGAACTGTAACAAGACCTTCCAAGGATACGGCGGTTGTTTTAACCGCAAAGGTGAAACTGGGCACGGCTGAGACGGAAAAAACATTTACCGTAACTGTAAAAGCGGGCGGCAGCACAGGATATTATCTGATGTCCTACACCAACAGTGAAGAATCCACAGCGTTAGGCAGCAGCCTGCATCTTGCGTACAGCCAGGACGGAAAAGATTATACCGCCTTGAATTCCAACACGGGCATCTGTTTTGCAAACAATGCGGGGGGACAAAAGAATTCCAGCCCGAACGGCCTGAAAAACCTCTATATATTCCAGAAAGCGGATGGAACGTATGGCCTGGCGGCGACCAATGTCAGCGCCCAGAAATATATCTATGTATTTGATTCTGACAACCTGGTTGATTTTACCAATGAACGTAAACTGGCAGTGAATACCAACGTTATAAAGGATTTACAGGTAGAGCGGCAGGGGAACGGATATAAGATATACTGGTCGGATGGAACCACGCAGTACGGAGCGTTTACAGATGATCTCCAAACCGTAAATTCCCAGGGAGCAGAAGCTTATAATGTAGAGTACCGGTCTGTTTCAGGTTCTTTGCCAGAAGGTGCGGAAGTAGGAAATATTTTTGAAGTCAGCAAGGATACATACGAGTATGTAATGGACCGCCTGGGCATTGTAAAAAATACCGGTATGAAACCAGTTGAGGTAAACGTACAGGTTGGGGAAACGGTTGATCTGCAGAAGGCGCTTCCTGAAAAAGTGACAGCAGAGTACAATGATGGAAGTACAAAAGATATGTCAGTGGAGTGGAATACATCTGACTTGGAACAGATCGATTTGAGCAAAGAGGGAACCTATCGTATTACAGGAACGGTAGGGCAGACACAGTATCCGAATCCGTTTATTGCACAGCGGGCGGATCCCTGTATTTTAAAAGGAAACGACGGTTACTATTATTTTACCGCCTCCTATCCGATGCTTGGCGGCAATGATAAAGATGGCTATGACAAAATTGTGCTGCGGCGTTCCGAAACGATTGCAGGGCTTGCGTCTGCCAAAGAGATTACTATCTGGGACTGTGATGATACAACGGATGAGTTCCGCTATATCTGGGCGCCGGAAATTCGTCTGGTAAATGATCAGTACTATGTATTTTATACATCCAGCGTAACAAGTGATAGTGTGTGGAGCATCCGTCCGCATGTATTAAAATGTACAAATCCGGCAGATATTATGAATCCTTCCAGCTGGGAGAAAAAGGGAGTTATGCAGGCAGTTTCCGGTGATGCAAAAGCATTTTCAGGCTTCTCGCTGGATATGACCGTATTTGAAAATAATGGGCGCTGGTACGTGGTATGGGCGCAGACCGATGGTTTTTCTTCCCTGTTTATTGCTGAGGTGGATAAAGACGAACCCTGGAAGTGCATTTCTGAAGCTGTAAAAATCAGCATTCCGGAATACAGCTGGGAACGTGTGAATGAAAATGTAGATGAAGGTCCGTCTGTGATTAAAAATGGAAATGGCGTCATATATCTTGCGTTTTCCGCATCCGGAACCGGACCGGAATATTGTGTCGGGTTGTTATCCATTGATGAAAATGCAGATATGCTGGATGCGTCCGCATGGAAAAAACAGGCATATCCGGTACTGACGTCCTCTGATGTACCGGGAGAATATGGCCCTGGGCATAACTCTTTTACAGAAGATGAGGAAGGAAATCCGATCTTTGTATATCATGCAAGAGGGGAAGCATGCTACAAAGATCAATGCGAATGGGCAAATCAGGGACCATTATACGATCCCTGCCGCGACGCAAGGCTAAAACGTGTACATTGGTCTGCTGACGGCGCGCCAATTTTAAAAATGAGCTATGAAGAAGAACTGGCGGAAGAAAATAAGACCGTAACCGCAACAATTACCGTATCGGATGATCGTAATCCATCCGGTTCCGATGTGGAAAAAGTAAAAGCAGACTTAGAGAAGATTTCTCTTGAAAAATCAAACTATGAATTAACCGCTGGCGATACCGCGGCAATTACTGTAAACTATCCAGAGGGATTTGAAGCTGCATTAACGGCATCCGGCCTGAAAGCAGAGACAACATTCAGCGGACAGAACGCATTTGTAACTGTTAATAAAACAGGAAAAATTACAGCAGTAGCGGCAGGAACAGCAACAATTACAGTAAAGGTTACATTAAATGATGCGGAAGCTACATCTAAGATATTATCGGCAGCAGTTACAGTAAAAGCTAAACCTGGAAACCAGGATGGCAATAACCAAGGTGGCAGCGGTACTGGAACAGGCGATGGTTCTGACGGAAATGGCTCTGGCAGCGGCAACGGTTCCGATACGGATACCACACCGGCTAAGATCCAGTTAAGCATAACAAAAGCAATCAGTCTTGGCGTTGGTGAATCTGTGAAATTAACGGCGTCCGTTACAAACAAAGCAGGTGAAAATCTGAAAAACCAGAAAATCACATGGTCCGTTGATAAGAAAGGCAAGAATGCTGCTTCTGTAAATAAATCCGGAAAAGTTACTGCGAAAAAGACGGGAACAGCGACCATTACCGCAAAAACATCCAACGGAAAAACAGCGAAGCTGAAAATAACGGTGAAAAAGAAGCCGACAAAAATCACAATTACTTCTCCGAAAAAGAAGACAGCGACATTAAAGAAAGGCAAAACACTTAAAATTAAGGCAAAACTCACCCCATCAAAAGCAGCAAGCTATAAACTTACTTATACATCCAGCAAGAAAAAAGTAGCAAGCGTATCTGCGCTGGGCGTTGTTAAGGGATTGAAGAAGGGAACCACAACCATTACAGTTAAGACCTATAACGGCAAGCGTGCAAAAGTGAAGGTTACGGTAAAATAAGATATAAAAATAACCGGGAAATTATGTATGATTTAAAGCCGGAGCAGTTCTGAAAATTGGCAGAACTGCTCCGGCTTTTTGGATCTGCTTGTAATTGGAAGCGGCTCCGGCTTTACATTGATGCCAAGGCTGGTCAGACTTGCCGGCATGGCGATGGCTCGCATATGATCACAGATGCGAAAAGCGGCTTCCCGAATTTCTGTTGCACTGTCAGCCAAAAAAGCCTGATTCAGTCCTGATGTTTTACTGAAGCTCCAGGGAGAGAGACCGGGGTCCGGACCGTAGGCGCTATAATCCTGCATTTCCCCGGAATGTCCCCGTTTGTATTTTAGACGCGAATAATAAAATATAAGGGGATTTATGCCTGTGTAACAGAATGGAATATTTCCCTAGAGCGTGTTTGAAAATTGCTTTCCGGAAGATGTGCGTCACAATTTGTGGGAGATTTGTGCCAAATGAGGGAGGCGTAGCGGGCTACGTTGACCGAATTTGGCGCAAATATCACGCAAAGTGGGGCGTGCAGATGGCGGGAATGAATTTTCAAACACGCTCTGGCAGCAATGTGGTAATTGAAACGGAAAACTTAAGAGTCGAAAGGAGAACACAATGAAAGGATTTCAAAAACCTGCAGTAATGGCAGCGGCGCTCTGCGTGGCGTTTGCGGCCTGTGAAACAAAGACATCAGTTGGTTACAGCAGACAACAATGCTCAGAACCAATGCGGCGTTTCGGATTGGACGGATATCGGACGGCCGGAATAGTAACAGGATTGTTGCGTTTTAAAGTAAAGTGTGAGATGATGAGTGTATAGAAGATTCTGGGAGACTATGTAGTCTATATGGAGGAATATTTATGGGAAATCGAATGTTACTGGTTATATTGCTTATATTGGGAGCGTTTATGGGATTGTCTGCCTGTGGAACTGTGCCGTCTTCTGCGGATTCTCAAAAAGAGCAGCAGGCTAAAGAGCCTGTGGGTAATACGGAAACGCTTGTGGAGACTGGCAAAGCAGATCAACAGGAAAACAGTGAGGAGTCTGCTGTTTCAGATTTTTTGGAACCTTATGTATTGGTTCGGGAGATATGTGAAGAAAACATGCCGCAGACTCTGTACGATTATAATGAACGGGGTGATTTGGAGCGGATACAGCAGTTTTATGACCGTGGAGAAGGTTTGGTATTGGAATATGTCCAGGAATACAGGAACGAGTATCTGGATAATGGAGGACGGATTACGGTCAGAGCTAAGAAAATGGTGGAAAATAATGTACCGGAAGCAAACGCTATATGGGAATATGAAGAAGAATATGATGGACAGAACAGGCTGGTTCGTAAAACGACGATTCAGGATGGACAGTTTGCCGGGGAGGAAGTCAAATATGAATATAATGAGGAGGGACATATGATTAGCAAGACGGGGCAGGACACAGAGACAGCTGGATCTGAGCTCCCGGAAACGTATGAATATGATGCTGACGGCAATCAGATCAGGCGCACAGTTCTGAATGAGGATGGGAGTATCAACGGCTGGTGGGAATTTTACTATGATGAAAACAGGCGGTTGATTTTGGAAGAACAGTACAAACCGGATGGAACACTGGTGAATGAACAGCCAGAGATGGTCTGGGAGTATGAATATGATAATCAGGGCCGTATAATTGCTGAAACAGAGAGAACAAAAAGCGGCAGCGGCATAATACAGCGATTTACTTATGAATATGACGGACAGGGAGGCCTCAGAAAAAAGACAGATGAGACTTATGATGTAATATATGAATATCTTCCTTTATCAGAGTATATGCAGAACAGACAGGCGGCAGAATAAAAATGGCGGAACAGAATAACAATCAGGATGAGATATTAGAATTACTTAAGACGGATTCACAGGCGGCCATGGTCAGGATGGTAGAAGAATATACCGGCCTGATCTGGAAAATTGCAGAACGGTATCTACATGATCCGGAAGATATTAAGGAATGTGTAAACGACACGTTTCTGGAATTTTATACGCATCAGGATCGATTTGATCCTGCAAAAGGTACAATGAAAGCATTTCTGGCAGTGATTGCGCGGAATGTGTCTGTCAGCCGCTATCGAAAGAACCGGAGCCGAAGCGCAGAGCCGCTGGCAGAGGATATACCGGATGATCGGGATGAAATACAGAATGCGGATGAGAAGCTGGATTTGGAGAAGGCGTTAAGCGTTTTGAAACCGCAAGACGCGGAAATGATCCGCATGAAATATTATGGCGGAATGACTCTGCAGGAAATTGCGGAGTCCATGCATCTGCCTTATGAAACGGTGAAAAAACGCCATCAGAGAAGCCTGGGCAAAATGCGGATTGCCCTGATCGCAGGACTGGTTCTGCTGATTGCATTGCTGGCGGCATGTGCATATGCGGTAGCGCGGCATTTTGGAATCTTACCTGGCCTTGGGGTTATCGATACGCAGAGCGTCAGCGCTCCGGTATACGGGCTTGCAAAGCAGGCGTCTGCAAAGACAGAGGCCGCGGAAGGTACAATCGAAGGCAGTTTTCTGGCCAGCCAGGTTTCGGCAGAGACAGAGGCCGGGGTATATACCGTCGAAAGCGGATATTTGGTGGGGGACCAGGCCGTACTCCGGGGATCCGTGCATTATAAAAGCGACGATCCCAGTACCTGGGGGAGTACGTTGGAATCGGAAACTTCGGAAAGGATGGCAATGCTTCTGTATGGAGAAACGGAATATGCGTGTGCAACGAATTGGTCGTCGTATGATGCGGACAGGGACTTTTCCTGTGTTACCTGGCATATGGAACTGCCTGAAAGATCGGAGCAGCGTCTGGAATTTACGCTTTGCGTCGATGATGCCAGGATACCGTTGGTTTTTTGCTCGTTGGAGCCGGGGGCAGCGGGTATGGAAGGTTACAGTAGTGAAATGGGGGAATACGGCGGCCTGATGACGTCCTCGCATTTGAAGAATGGGAATTTGATGGTGGATATTTATCCGCTGAATGTAGATGGATATACCTTTTCAAACAGCCTTATGTCAGATTTTGCTGTGAAGTATAGCGGCCCTGCGGAGGATATTACGCTGCGCGCTGCGGATGGGAGTGAACGGGTTGGAGAGATCAAATTTGGCGGCATCCAGGGAGTCTCTGGCGTGGCGGAAATGCTCAGTATGGATTTTGGCGCGGTGGAGCCGGGAGAATATACGCTTCATGTACCATATGTATTATTGAGGGAAGCAATTGATCCGCCGCAGATACCGGTGAACCTGGCGGAATGCAGCTGGGAAGACAGAGAATATCAGTTCCCGGGAGCGCGGATTACCATCACGGATTGTAAAAAGCTGGAACCAACAGGGGATGAGAAAATCGTAGAGGATATAGAGATGAGGCCGGAGGGCCCCACAGAAGGCCTTTCCTATTGGCTTTTGACGATGAAATACCGGGAGATGCCGGAAGATGAGGGCGATGTTACCGTTTTGCCCTGCCAGGTTCAAATGGAATGCCCGGATATTGCGCAGGATATATTTGGGA